>DAIPJR010000007.1:0-18686 GCA_036770165.1 Actinomycetes bacterium
CCGGGGTGCGCGCGGACCTCGAGCACCTGCGAGCGGTCGTGCTCACGGCGCGCCGGCTCGCCGCAGCGGGGCACACGATCGAGCGCATCGACCCGCCCTACCCGGCCAACCCGGTGCCTGCGCTGGCCCGCTGGTTCGGCGGTGCGTCGATCGACGCCGACGGGCTCGACCGCGCGCTGCTCGACCCGGCTGTCCGCCGGCACGTCTCCGTCGGGGACACCGTGCGCCGACGGGGTGCCGTGCGCGACGAGGACCGCGTGGCGTTCCGTACCGCGATGACCGAGTTCTTCGCGTCGTACGACGTGCTGATCACTCCGGTGCTGGCCACGCCGCCGATCGCAGCGGCGAGGTGGGGCGAGCGGCCGTGGCCGCGGGTCGTGGCCGCCAACGTGCGCTACGCGCCCTACGCGGCGCCCTGGAACCTCGCGCAGTACCCGGCGGCGTCCGTACCGGCCGGCCTGCACCCCGCCGTGGGGACACCCCTGGCCGTCCAGCTGGTCGCCTCGGACGGCGGCGAAGCACGCCTGCTCGGGCTGGCCGCGCAGATCGAGCGCCTGGCCCCCTGGTCGCGTACCGCCCCCTGAGCCGCCTGGCCCCGCCTAGTCTGACGATTCGTTTGAACTACGCCCCACAACTGTCGAGCTAAGAGGCGAGGAACAGGCAGAACGGGTGGCCGGCCGGGTCGAGGAGGACGAGCACGTCGTCCTGCGGCTGGTGCGTCGCGACTACCGCCCCGACCGAGACCGCGTGCGCCGCGACCGCCGCAACGTCGTCGACCGCGAAGTCCAGGTGCACCAGCATCTGGGGCTCGCCGGGCCCCGCCGGCCACACCGGTCGTACGTACGACGGCTCCGTCTGGAACGAGAGCCCCGAGCCGCCTTCGGGCGACGTCAGCTTGACCCAGCCGGGCTCGTCCTGCTCGACCGGCCAGCCGAGCAGCGACTGGTAGAACGCGGCCAGCTCGTTCGCGTCGGGGGAGTCGAGGACGACGCCCCACAGCTGCATCCTCGGCGTGTCGCTCACGGGCGCCTCCTCGGTCGTACCAGGGGTTTCCTGCATGATCGTCGCGTGGTACCCGAGGCCGCGCCACCCGACACCCCGCGGCTCAGGCGCGTCGCCATGGGTCGCCTGCACGTCACCCTCGTCGTCCTGGTGGTCGTCGCGATGGCAGCGGCGGGATCGGTCGCGGAAGGCCTCGCCGCCTTCGGCTCCTACCAGGACTGCCCGGAGAGCGGGCCGCCGCCTCCCGCGCAGTTCGTCGTTTGGTCGACCGTCATCGTGCTGGTCTGCGGTCTCGTTCCTGCGGCGTGCGTCGGCCCGCGGCACGGACGGGCGTGGCTGCTGGCCCTCGTCGCGGGGCTGCTGGTCCCGCTGGTCGTTGCGGTGATCATCGGCGCCCGGCCGCAGTCAGGCCTCTGCCTCGTCTTCTGAGCCGGCCGGCGGCTCGGGCGGCGGGGTCTTCCGTCGCGTCTCGGGCATCAGCAGCGCAGCGACGAGCGCGACGGCTGAGACGCCGGCCGATGCGAGGAACGCGGTGGTGTACGAGTACCGGTCGGACAGCGACCCGGCGACGACCGGGCCCACGGTCTGGCCCGCGTCCGCGGACATCTGGAAGCCGGCGATCGCCGTACCCCCGCGCCCGCCGATGACGTCGCCGACCACGGCCGACGCCGACGTGCTGAGCATCGCGGTCGCGGCGCCGAAGAGCGCCATGGCGAACAGGTACGGCGGCAGCGAGTGGCTGTACGCCAGCACCACGCAGCCCGCGACGCCGAGGGCTGCCCCGGCCCGCAGGAACGGCCGTCGCCCGCTGCCGTCGACCCTTCGCGCGACGGGCGCGAGCAGGGCCGCCTGGACCACCGACGACACGAAGATGCCGTATCCGGTCCAGTCGGGGCGCTCATGAAGGACCTTGGCCACGAACAGCGGGACCAGGGCCGACCGCACGCCGACGATGGCCCAGCCGGTCGCGAAGTTGTTGATCAGCGCGGCCCGGTAGGCGGTGCTGCGGAGGGCCGCCAGGAACGGCACGGGTACGTGGTCCGTGCCGGCGGCCTCCTCGCGCCGGTTCAGCTGTGCGCGCGCGAGGTAGACCGTCGCGACCGTACCGGCGAGGAGCAGCGTGGCCGCGTAGATGAAGAACGGCGCCCGCAGCGACCAGCTCGCCAGCTTCCCGCCGAAGGCGGGGCCGGTCACGCCGCCGAACAAGAACCCGGCCTGGAACGCACCCGCCGCGCGCCCGCGCTGGTCCGCGCTGACCACGCGCAGCAGCAGGCTGTACGCCGACACGGTGAACATCGCGGAGCCCATCCCGCCCGCGCCGCGCAGGACCACGAGCTGGCCGAACGACCCCGAGAACCCGGCGAGCAGGCTCGAGACGCCGACGATCCCGATCCCGGTGGCCATGACGATGCGCTCGCCTACCCGGTTGACCAGGCGCCCGGCGAACGGCGCGGTCAGCAGGCGCATCAGAGCGAACGCGGACACGACGGCGCTGGCGTCCGCGTTGCTCACGCCGAAGTGCTTGGCGAACAGCGGGATCGCCGGCGCCACGATGCCGAAGCCGAGGGCCACCGAGAAGGCCACCGCCGAGAGGACGGCGACCTCGGGGGGCAGGTTGCGCAGCGGCCGGCGCCAGCGCGGGGGCGGCCGAGGGTCGGTCACGGCGGCTGCGTCGGTCATCTCACCGCCCATGCTCCCCCTCCCTGCGTTGATCATGGAGTTGTTGGGGGACTTGATCAAGGAAACCCCCCAACAACTCCATGATCAACGAGGAAAGGGGGTCAGCGGTGGGAGCGGCGTATGCGGAGGAAGTCGCTGACGACGTACTCGCCCAGCCGGTCGGACGAGGGAGAGAAGACGCGGCCCCCGTTGCGCCGGGCCACCTCCTCGACGAAGTCGCGGAGCCGGGGTTCGTCACCGAGCATGAACACGTTCAGCGATGCTCCGCGTCGGGTCATGCGATCGACCTCGGCCAGGGTCAGCTCGAGCGTCTCGGGCGCGGGGGGCCAGTCGAAGAACGCCTCACCGTTGCGCAGCAGGTGCGCCGTCGGCTCGCCGTCGGTGACGACGAGCACCACCGGGTCCGACTCCGGGTGCCGGTCGATGAACCGGCCGGCCACCATCAGCGCGTGCTGAAGGTTGGTGCCCTGCACCATGTCCGAGTCGAGCGTCGCCACCTCGCCGCGGCGAAGGGTCCGGGCGTAGTTGGAGAAGCCGATCACCTGCAGCGCATCCTGCGGGAACTGCGAAGCGATCAGCGTCTCCAGTGCCAGTGCGGTCTGCTTCGCCGCGCCCCAGGTGTTGTTCAGCACCATGGAGTACGACAGGTCGACGAGCAGGCACACCGCGGCCGACGTGCGCCGCTCGGTCTCGTGCACCTCGAAGTCCTCGACGGCCAGCGCGACGCCCCGGCCGCGGCGCGCACCGCCGGTCCTGCGAACGGCGTTGCTCACCGTCCGGACCACGTCCAGCGGTTGCTCGTCGCCAAACGCCCACGGCCGGGACGCTCCCGTGAGCTCGCCTGCGGCCCCAGCATCGCGGATGTCGTGGTTGCCTTGCCTGGCTGCCTCGAGCGAGGAGAAGACCCGGCGGAGGGCGGTGTGGCCCAGCCGGCGGATCGCCTTGGCGGTCAGCTCGAGCCGCCCGTCGCTGCGCTGCAGGTAGCCCTGCTGCTCGAGCTCGCGCTCGATCCGACGCAGCTGGTCCAGGTCGTCGACGGCACCGCGTCCGAGCGCCCGGCGGACCGCTTCCTCGTCGACGTCGCCGAGGCTCGCCCCGGGGTAGGACTGGCCCAGGGTCTGCTCCAGCTCGCCGAGGTCGGCCAGCTCCTCGAGCGCGGTCGTGGCGTCCCCGACGCCCAGCCCCTCGTCGCCGGTCATCTTCTCGCGGCTCGACCAGTCGAGGTCCGGCCGGCGGGCGCGCAGCTGGTCGGACAGGCGGCCCATCTCGGCCGCAAGGTCGAGGTCGGACAGCGCCTGGTCCATCAGCTCACCGAGCTCGGCCCGCTGCGCAGGAGTGAGGCTGTTCATCATCCGCTGGGCGGCGGCGGCCCGGCGGGCGAGGGAGTCGACGAGCTCCGCGAGGTTGGTCGGGTGGTCAGGAAACAGGTCGCCGTACGAGTCCATGAACGTGTCGAAGTCGGCCTGGGTGTGCTCCCCCCGGCTGTCCGCCTCCAGCATCCGGTTCAGGTCGGCGAGCATGTCCTTGATGTGCTGCTGCGCCTGGGGATCGGGGTTCTCCAGCGCCTGCTTCATGCCGCGGAACTGCCGGTCGAGGACCTCGCGCCGCAGCAGGTCCTTGAGCCGCTCGAACGTCGCCCTCGCCTCGGGGCTGCGCCAGTCGTAGTCGGCGAGCTCGCGCACCGCCCGCGCAGTGTCGGCCGGCAGGTCGTCGAGCTGCTGCTCGCGCAACCGGGCGGCGTCGTCAGGATCGGGGAAGAGCGCGGCTCGCTCCTGGCCGACGGCCTGGTCGAGGAGCGCGCGAACCTCCTCCAGCGTCCCGTCTAGCTGGCCGCGGTCGCGGATCTCGCGGGACCGGCGCCTGGCCTCGCGGCGCAGCTCGTCGAGCCCGCGCAGCCGGTCGCCGCCGCGCCGCAGGAGGTCGCGCAGCGCCTGTGCGGGCGAGGCGCCGTCCATGACGTCGTCGCCGAGGGAGTCGAGCGCCTCCGCGACGTCGTACGGAGCTGCCAGCGGGTCCGGCCCGTCGTCGTACGGCCCGTACCGGTAGGCGCTGCTCACGGAACGATCGCTCGCGCGGCCAACTCAGCCTCCGTACACGGTGCGGCCGCCGACCTGGTCCTTGGAGATGCGGCGCAGCAGGTACAGCCCTTCCAGTGCGAACTCGAGCGCCGCAGCGGCGATGCCCGGCGACTCGGAGTCGTCGTCGCCGAGGCTGGTGACCAGCCGGCCGAGGCCCTCGACCGGTCCGACCCGGCGGAGCAGCTCCTCGGCCGCGATCAGCTCGCCGGTCTCGACCGTCTCGCCCTCCTCGAAGCGGGCCACGATCGCGGAGAGGTCGGTGCCGGCGAGATGCAGCCGGAACGTCTCCGCGACAGCCCGCCGCAGCAGGTGCTGCATCACCTCGAGCTCGCGGCCCTCCTCGCTGACCTCGAACTCGATCTTGCCGCGCAAGGTGGGCACGACCCCTGGCAGGTCGCAGACCCTGGCTACCGCAACGGCTTCCCCGGTGATGGCCGCCCGTCGCAGGGCGCCCCCGGCCACCGCCTCGGCCCCGGCGATCGCGAACCGTGCGGACACCCCCGACCGCTGGTCGACGGCCGACGACTCGCGCAGCATGCGGGTGTACCGCGACAGCACCTCGATCAGGTGGCGGGGGACGCGGGCGACCAGGACCGCCTCCTGCTCGACCATGTCGATCTCGTCCGCCACGCGGAGCGGGTAGTGGGTGCGGATCTCGGCGCCGAAGCGGTCCTTGAGCGGGGTGATGATCCGGCCCCGGTTGGTGTAGTCCTCCGGGTTGGCGCTCGCGACGAGGAGCAGGTCGAGGGGGAGCCGGATCTGGTAGCCCCGCACCTGGATGTCGCGCTCCTCGAGCACGTTGAGCAGGGAGACCTGGATGCGTTCGGCGAGGTCGGGCAGCTCGTTGACGGCGAAGATGCCGCGATTGGTACGAGGGACGAGGCCGTAGTGCACCGTCTCGGGGTCGCCGAGCGAACGTCCCTCCGCGACCTTGATCGGGTCGACGTCGCCCACGAGGTCACCGACGCTCGTGTCCGGGGTCGCCAGCTTCTCCCCGTACCGCTCCGACCGGTGCCGCCACAGCACGGGCGCGAGGTCGCCCTGCTCGGCGACGGTCCTGCGTCCCCACGGAGTGATCGGCGCGTACGGGTGCTCGCCGACCTCGGACCCGGCCAGGACGGGGGTCCACTCGTCCAGCAGGCCGACGAGGGTACGGATCAGCCGGGTCTTGCCCTGGCCGCGTTCGCCGAGCAGCACGAAGTCGTGACCGGCGAGCAGCGCCCGCTCGAGCTCGGGACGCACCGTCTCGTCGAACCCGACGATGCCGGGGAACGGGTCGTCGCCGGCGGCCAGCTTGGTCAGCAGGTTGGCGCGCAGCTCCTCCTTGACCGTGCGGTGCTCGTGCCCGGAGGCGCGCAGCGCACCGAGGGTCGTCGGCAGCTCCTGGGGTACGGGTGCGGTCTGGGTCACCTGGTCGACGCTACGTGGCGACCCGGCGTCGCGCACCCCGCGGGCTGTTCGCCCGCAGCGGATCGGGGCAGCGTGCCGTCGGACCCCCGTCGGCGTGGTGGGATGAGGGGCATGGTGCGTTGCGGGGACGGGTTCGGGGCGGGGCCCGACCTGCTGAAGGCGGCGATCGGGGCTGCCGAGCAGGCGCGCGCTGCCCTCTACGGCTCCGTGGCCGACCTGGCGTGCGTCTTCGTCACCGGTTCGGACCACGCCACGGTCGAGGCGGCCCTGCTGCTCGCGAGCGAGCACGTGGGCGCCCGCACGACGATCGGCTGCAGCGCCTACGGCGTCCTGGGCTCGGGGCAGGCGGCCGAGGGGACGAGCTCGGTGAGCGTCTGGGTGGCCGCCCTCCCCGGCGCCCATCTGCGCGCGTTCCACCTCGAGGTCCTGCGTACCGCCGACTCCATCGTGGTCGTGGGCATGCCCGAGCAGCGTGCCGACGACGCGCTCGCGGTCCTCCTGGCCGACCCGTGGTCGTTCCCTGCCGACGGGTTCGTCGCGCAGTCGGCCGAGGCGCTGCCGGGGCTGCCCATCGTCGGAGGGCTCGCGTTCGGGGGGCGGGGGGGCGGGTCGGTGCGGCTGCTGCTCGACGGGCGCACCGTGGACCGGGGGGCGGTCGGCGTCGTCCTCGGGGGCCGCGTCGGCCTGCGTACCCTGGTGAGCCAGGGCTGCCGCCCGGTCGGGCCGGCCATGACCGTGACCGCATCGGACGGCAACATGATCCTCGAGCTGGCCGGCATCCCCGCCCTCGACAAGCTGCGGTCGGTGCTCGCGGGGCTTCCCGGCAACGAGCAGGCGCTGGTCACGGCCGGGCTACAGCTCGGCGTCGCTGTCGACGAGTACGCGGAGGGTCAGGGCCAGGGCGACTTCCTGGTACGCGGCATCGTGGGGACCGACGACGAGCGCGGCGGTCTCGCGGTCGGTGACGTGGTCGAGGTGGGCCGCACGGTCCGCTTCCACGTGCGTGACGCCGCTGCCGCCTCGACGGACCTCGCGTCGACGCTGATGCTGTTCCGCGCTGCCGGCGAGCTCGACCCGGTGGAGGGCGCGCTGGTGTTCTCCTGCAACGGGCGCGGGCGTGCCATGTTCGGCGAGTCCGAGCACGACGTGCGGGCGGTCACCTCCGGGCTGGGGGCCCGCGCCGTCGCCGGGTTCATGGCCGCCGGGGAGATCGGCCCGGTCGGGGGACGCAACCATGTGCATGCCTTCTCCGCGTCGATGCTGCTGGTGGGCGACCCGTCATGAGCCCCCGGTGAGTCACGTGCTCGCGGTCGACGTGGGCGGGAGCAAGCTGGCCGTCGCGCTGGTCGACGGGACGGGCCGGGTCGTTCGCGCGCAGCGGGCGCCGACCCCGCAGGGGCCACGCGCGAGCGCCGAACCCATCTGGGACGCGCTCGACGACCTCGTCACGGCCCTCGTCGCCGACGGCGCCGACGGCGACCGCGAGATCACGGGTGTCGGCATCGGTTGCGGCGGCCCGATGGCGTGGCCGCTGGGCGACGTGTCGCCGCTGAACATCCCCGGTTGGCGCGACTTCCCCCTGCGTACGCGGATGGCCGAGCGCTTCCCCGACGTACCCGTACGGCTGCACAACGACGCCGTCTGCCTCGCGGTCGGCGAGCACTGGCGCGGGGCCGGACGCGGTCGCCGCGACATGCTCGGCATGGTGGTGTCGACGGGTGTGGGCGGCGGGCTGATCCTCGACGGCCACCTGGTCGACGGGGCCGACGGCAATGCCGGCCACATCGGCCACGTCGTCGTCGACCCGGACGGTCCCTCCTGCGCCTGCGGAGGTCAGGGCTGCCTCGAGGCCGTCGCGTCGGGACCGATGCTGACCCGCTGGGCCCAGCAGCAGGGCTGGCGGCCGCCCTCCAGCGGTGGCGAGGCCGTCACGGCCAGGGACATCGCCGACGACGCGCGGCGCGGGCACCCCGTCGCGCTGGCTGCGATGCAGCGGGCCGGGCGGGCGCTCGGCATCGCCATCGCGTCGGCCACGCACCTGCTCAACCTCGAGGTCGTGTCGATCGGCGGCGGCCTGTCGCAGGCCGGTCCGCTGCTGTTCGGGCCGTTGGAGGACGCGCTCCGGCGCTACGCGCGGCTGTCGTTCGCGCAGTCGGTCCGGGTCGTGCCGGCCACGCTCGGGCAGGACGCCGGGCTCGTCGGTGCAGCCGGCCTCGTCCTGGCCGCCGACACCTACTGGAACCCCCTCCCGGGCGACGGGGAGCGCTGACAGACTCCGGGGCATGACGATCACGCTCGCCGACATCGAAGCCGCCCGAGACCTGCTCGTGGGCATCGCCCGCCGTACCCCCATGGAGGGTTCGCGCCCGCTGTCCGACGCCGTGGGCGGTCCGGTCCACTTCAAGTGCGAGAACCTGCAACGGGCCGGTTCGTTCAAGATCCGCGGCGCCTACACGCGGATGTCCCGGCTGTCCGCGGAGGAGCGCGCTGCCGGTGTGGTGGCTGCCAGTGCCGGCAACCACGCGCAGGGGGTCGCCCTCGCGGCGTCGATGCTGGACATCCGTACGACCGTGTTCATGCCGAACGGTGCACCGATCCCCAAGGTCCTGGCGACGCGCGGCTACGGCGCCGACGTGCGCTTCGCCGGCACCAACCTCGACGAGGCGCTCGTCGACGCGCGGGCGTTCTCGGCGGAGACGGGCGCCGTGCTCATCCACCCGTTCGACCACCCGGACATCGTTGCCGGGCAAGGGACCTGCGGCCTCGAGATCCTCGAGCAGGTGCCCGACGTCAAGACCGTCCTCGTGTGTACAGGGGGTGGCGGGCTGCTGGCCGGCATCGCCCTCGCGGTCAAGTCGTCGCGACCGGACGTACGCGTCATCGGTGTGCAGGCCGCCCGGGCCGCGGCCTATCCCGCGTCGCTCGCGGCCGGCCACCCGGTGAAGCTCGCCGAGATGTCCACCATGGCCGACGGCATCGCCGTGGGACTGCCGGGGGAGGTGCCTTTCGAGCTGGTCCGCGAGTACGTCGACGAGATCCGTACCGTCTCCGAGGAGTCGCTCTCCCGGGCCTTGCTGCTCTGCCTCGAGCGCGCCAAGCTCGTCGTGGAGCCGGCCGGTGCGGCTGCGGTGGCCGCCATCCTCGACGACCCCCTGGCGTTCGAGCCGCCGGTCGTCGCGGTTCTGTCCGGCGGCAACATCGACCCGCTGCTGATGCTCCGGGTGCTGCGGTACGGGCTCGTCGCCGCCGGGCGGTTCCTGACCCTGACCGTACGGGTGCCCGATCGCCCAGGGAACCTGGCCGCCCTCCTCTCGATGCTCGCGCGCTTCGACGCCAACGTGCTCGACGTCGGCCACGCCCGCATCTCGGGATCTCTCGGGCTGCACGAGGTCGACATCGCCATCGAGCTCGAGACCCGTGGCGAGCCGCACGCCGACGAGGTGCTCGCCCGGCTGGCCGAGGAGGGCTACGCGGTCACCCGGCTTCGGTGAGTGGGGTGCCATCGAGATCAACGTCAACGTCAACGTCAACGGCGCAGCTACGACAACACCCCAAACCCACCCATTCCGCCTCGGATTGGGGCTCGGCATCGGGGGTGGCGCGATCTGCGGTTGCTCTGGCAACCCCGATCCGCGCCGATCTCGAGCACGTGTCGTCTACCGGTGTCCTGACCCCACCAGACGACACGTGCCCCAGGAAGCCCGCCGAGGAGGCGCTGCTGTAGGTGCGGGTTTCGCTTTTGAGATCGAGATTTGACATTTAGGTAAGAGTGGGTTTCTACTTTGCGTCATGACCGATGACCTGCGCGCTTTGCTCGAAAGTGTCGCCGAGGGGCGGATCGCGCCCGCCCGGGCAGCTCAGCTGATCGACGACCTACCGTCCGAGACGCCCACCGAGACGCCCACACAGGCGCCCACCCAGACGCCCGCAGAGACGTCCAGCCGAGCCGCCGCAGCGCCGGCGGCCGAGACACCCGCGGCACCGACTGCACCGGCAGCGCCCACTGCCGCCGGCCCGCCATCGACGGAAAGCGCCGACACACGGGTCGAGCGGGTGCGGATCACCGCCTCGGCCCGCCCGGTCCGCCTGGTCGGCGACCACACGGTGGACACCGTCGCCGTCGACGGGCCGCACTCGGTACGGCGCGAGGGGGGCACGATCCGCGTCGATGCGACGCCGCTCGGCGGCGCCGCCTCCGACGTCCCCGGCTCGTACCGGTACGAGCGCAAGACCGGCTTCTCCCGGTGGCTCGGCCAGACCTCGCTGGTCGGGGTCCCGCTGACCGTACGCGTTCATCCCTCGCTCGCTGCCGAGGCCGAGGTGATGGCCGGGTCCCTGGAGATCGTGGGCATGAGCGGCCCGGTGACCTTCTCGGTCACCGCGGGCACCGTACGTGCCCAGGACTGCACGGGGCCGTTCACCGGATCCGTCCGCGCCGGCAGCGCCAGGCTGGAGATCCGGCCCACCGCCGGCCACTCGCTGGTACGAGTGGAGTCGGGCAGCCTGGACCTGCGGCTGCAGCCCGGCTCCGACGTGCGTGTCACTGGACGGGTCGACCTGGGCGAGATCAAGGTACGGGCCGCCGACGGCACCCAGCGGATCATCAACCGTGAGGAGCTGAAGGACGTCGTCGTGGGGGCCGGCACCGGCACGTTCGAGCTCGAGGTGGCTATGGGCTCGGCGAAGGTGCGGCTGCCCTGACTACCGGCCAGCACCAGCACGAGCACCTGCACCGCGCCCCGCGCGACTGCCCGGTCTGCTCGACGAGGCTCGACCTCACCCGCCTCGGCTGCCCGAGCTGCGGGACCGAGCTCTCCGGCGGCTTCGTCCAGTGCGCCTACTGCGGGCTGTCCGACGAGGATCTGGACATGCTCCGGGTGTTCCTCGCCAGCCGTGGCAACATGAAGGACCTCGAGCGCCACCTCGGCGTGAGCTACCCCACCGCGAGGCAGCGGTTCGCCGACCTGCTCGGCCGGCTCGGGTTCGAGGACCAAGCGGTGGCGGTCGACCGGGAGGCTGTCTTGGCCGACCTGGCCGCCGGACGGATCACGGTCGACCAGGCCGAGGCCCGTCTGCGCGTCTGAGGCCGCGGCCCGCAGGCCGCGTCAGTCGAATGTCAGTGCCTACCGGCAGGATGCCGGTGCCCGGTCGGGGCACCTCTGGTCGAAGGAGTAGGAGATGACTGCGGCGATCCATGCCGAAGGGCTGGTCAAGACGTACGGCCCGGTGCATGCCCTGGACGGCGTCGACCTCCAGGTCGAGGAGGGCACCGTCCTTGGCCTGCTGGGGCCCAACGGTGCCGGCAAGACCACCTGCGTCCGGATCTTCTCGACGCTGCTCAAACCCACCTCGGGGCACGCCACGGTGGGTGGCATCGACGTGCTGGCGCACCCGGGCGAGGTGCGCAAGATCATCGGGCTGTCGGGGCAGTATGCGGCGGTCGACGAGTACCTCACCGGTTACGAGAACCTCGACATGGTGGGCCGGCTCTACCACCTCGGTCGCAAGAAGTCGTCGGAACGGGCGCGCGAGCTGCTCGACCGGTTCCGGCTCGACGAGGCCGCCGACCGTCCGGTGAAGACCTACTCCGGCGGCATGCGGCGCCGCCTCGACCTCGCCGGAGCCCTGGTCTCCGACCCTCGGGTGCTGTTCCTCGACGAGCCGACGACCGGGCTCGACCCGCGCAGCCGTGGCGACATGTGGGACGTCATCGACGAGCTGGTCGCCGGCGGGTCGACCCTGCTGCTGACGACGCACTACATGGAGGAGGCCGAGCGCCTCGCCGACCGCATCGTGGTCGTTGACCGCGGCAAGGTCATCGCCGAGGGAACCGCCGACGATCTCAAGGCGGCGGTCGGGGGCGAGCGGCTGGAGATCGTCGTCGCCGACGGGGGTCGGCTCGGCGCAGCCCGCGAGGCCCTGGCGGCGGTCGGTTCGGGCGAGCCCACGGTCGAGCCGCACACCAGGCGGGTCACCGTCCCCGTCCGTGGCGGGTCCACGGCACTGGTCGACGCGCTCCGCCGCCTCGACGCCGAGGGCATCGAGGTCCAGGACGTCGGCCTGCGCCGGCCCACCCTCGACGACGTGTTCCTCACCCTGACCGGCCATGCCGCCGAGCTCGACGGCGAGGGCGCCACGGGTTCAGGGAAGGGCAAGGCCAAGTCCCGTACCAAGCAGGTCGAGAAGCAGGTCGAGGAGGTCCGATGAGCGTCGTGAGCACGCTGGCCGACGGCGCTGTCGTCGCCAAGCGCAACCTGATCAAGATCAAGCGGGTCCCCGACCTGCTGGTGTTCACCACGTTGCAGCCGATCATGTTCGTGGTGCTGTTCGCCTACGTGTTCGGTGGCGCGATCAAGCTGTCCGGTTCCGGCGACAGCGGGCAGGCCTACCGCGAGTTCTTGATCGCCGGGATCTTCGCCCAGACGATGGTCTTCGGGGCCACGATCACTGGTGCAGGCCTCGCCGACGACATGAAGAAGGGCATCATCGACCGGTTCCGGTCGCTGCCGATGTCGCAGTCGGCGGTGCTGCTCGGTCGCACGCTCTCCGATGTCGCCAACAACGTCATCGTCCTGGTCGTCATGGGGCTGACCGGTGTCGTGGTCGGCTGGCGGATCCGCTCGTCGGTGCTCGAAGCGCTCGGCGGGTTCCTGCTGCTGCTGTTCTTCGCCTACGCGTTCTCGTGGGTCATGGCCTTCGTCGGCTTGCTCGCGCCGAGCCCCGAGGTGGTCAACAACGCGGCGTTCATCGTCATCTTCCCGCTCACGTTCGTCGCCAACACCTTCGTGCCGGTCAGCACGCTCCCTGGTCCGCTCCAGACCTTCGCCGACTGGAACCCGGTCTCCGCGGTCACGCAGGCGGCCCGGGAGCTGTTCGGCAACATCCCGGCGGGTACGCCGGCTCCAGACACCTGGGCGCTCGCACACGCAGCGCTCTACACCGTGATCTGGGCCGTGGTGATCCTGCTGATCTTCGTCCCGCTGACCAACCGCCAGTACCGTCGAGCCGCCAGCCGCTAGCCAGCTGTTGCTAGCCGGCGAAGGGTTGGGCGTCGAGGATCGCGACCGTCAGCTTGTTGCCGTTGGGCAGCTGGTAGGTCACCTCGGCGCCCACCTTCTGGTCGATGACCGCGCCGCCGAGCGGTGACTGGCCGGAGAACACGTTGATGTCGACGTCGCCGGCCTGCTCGCGTGAGCCGAGCAGGAACCGTTCCACGTCGCCGTCCGCGGCCCCGCCGACGAACCTGACGGTCACGACCATGCCCGCCTTCGCCGTCCCGTCCGCCGCGGGCGCGTCGCCGACCTGGGCCGTCTCGAGGAGCTGCCGCAGCTGCTTGATCCGGGCCTCCTGCTTGCCCTGCTCCTCCTTGGCGGCGTGGTAGCCACCGTTCTCCTTGAGGTCACCTTCCTCGCGGGCTGCCTCGATCTTCTTGACGATCTCGGACCGGCCCTCACCGGTGAGGCGGTCGTACTCAGCCCGGAGCCGGTCGAAGGCGTCCTGCGACAGCCAGGTCTCGGGCACGGTGGTTCTCCTCGCAGTGGACGAGCAGGGGAAGGTTCGGGCGGGTGCGGCGAAACACTCAGGCTAACAAGGGACGGCGAGGTCAGCCCAACACGCGGCAGGAGTCGACCACCCCGGTGACGGCCCTCGTACGGGTGGGGAAGGTCACCGTTCGCCCGACCTGGGTCGCTGCCCCGGTGAAGTCGACGTCGACGCTCCCGACCACGTCGCCGAAGCGGTCCTCGCCCTGGACGCGGCAGCTGACGTGCTGCCCGCTGCCCTTGGTGATGCTCAACGAGACCGTCAGCTGCGCGTTCTCGGCGTGGTAGGCGGTCACCACGGCGACCGGCGGGCCCGACCGCGACCACAGGTAGAGCACCGCCGCGAGCGCCACGAGGAGCGCCAGCCCGAGGACGACCAGCAGGCGCGTGCGTCGCGGGTTGCTGGCCCGGCGGCCGTACCGTGCGTCGAGCCGGCTCGACTCGCTCACCGGGAGGCCTGCCTTCGTCAGCGCTGTCAGGACTTTGCGACACTATCCCTGAGGACCAGAGGAGGCCCTGCGTGACCCAGCCCGTTCCCACTGACCCAGGCCCGATGCGACTGATGGCCGTCCACGCCCACCCGGACGACGAGTCGAGCAAGGGCGCGGCCACGATGGCGCGTTACGTGCGTGAGGGCGTCGAGGTGCTGGTCGTGACGTGCACCGGCGGCGAGCGTGGCGACATCTTGAACCCGGCGCTCAAGGACGACCCCGAGATCGTCGGCAACATTGCCGAGGTGCGTCGCCTGGAGATGGAGCGGGCGCGCGAGATCCTCGGCGTCGACCAGATCTGGCTCGGGTTCGTGGACTCCGGCCTCCCGGAGGGCGACCCCCTGCCGCCGCTGCCCGACGGGTGCTTCGCGCTCCAGTCGCTGGAGGTCGCAACGGCGCCGCTGGTCGAGGCGATACGTACGTTCCGGCCGCACGTCGTCCTGACCTACGACGAGAAGGGCGGCTACCCGCATCCCGACCACGTCAAGACCCACGAGATCTCGATCGAGGCGTTCGATGCGGCCGGCGACCCCGACCGCTATGTCGGCGCGGGTGACCCGTGGCAGCCGCTCAAGCTCTACTACCACCTCACCTTCCACAAGGAGCGGCTGGTCGCCCTGCACGATGCTGCGCTCTCCGCCGGCTTCGAGTCGCCGTTCGGCGAGTGGCTGGACAGCTGGGAGGACAAGCCGGAGGACGCCGAGCGGCTGACGACGCGGGTGCCGTGCGCCGACTTCTTCTCGGTACGAGATGCCGCCCTGGTGGCCCACGCGACCCAGGTCGACCCGGCTGGCCGCTGGTTCGCCCTGCCGCTGGAGATGCAGCGCGCGGCCTGGCCGACCGAGGACTACCAGCTCGCACGCTCGCTGGTCGACACGGCGCTGCCCGAGAGCGACCTGTTCACCGGCGTCGGCGACCGGGTCGAGGCGTGATGATCACCGCTGCCTACGTCTTCGCACTCACGCGCTGGCCGGCGCTGCTGACGCAGGGGCTCGCCCCGGGCTCGTCGGCCGCGCCCAAGGGGGCGACCGTCTGCCCGGGTGCCGACTGCAACGACAACACGGTCAGCCCTGGCGTCCTGGGCTTCGCGGTCGTCGTGGTGATGGGAGTTGCCGTGGTCCTGCTGCTGCGGTCCTTCCGCAAGCACATGGGCCGCGTCCCGCCGACGTTCGACGACCCGGGGACGCCGAAGCCGTAGGGCGCCCGCCGTCAGTCCGGGTCGCCCCGGCGCAGCCGCTTGATCTCGCCCCGCCGCTTCTTGTCGTCGATGCGCCGCTGGACTGCTGCCTTGCTCACCCGGGTCGGTCGACGCGGTCGCGGTGGCGGCGCGATGGCCGCGGCGAGCTCCTCGACCAGCCGACGCTCGGCGGCCTCACGGTTGCGCAGCTGGGACCGGTACTCCGACGCGGCGATGGTCAGCACGCCGTCGGTCAGCCGGCCCGCCAGCCGCTCGAGCGCCCGCGCCCGCAGCGGCGGCGGCAGGGCCGTCGACCGTCCCACGTCGTACGAGAGCTCGACGCGCGAGTCGGTGGTGTTCACGCCCTGGCCCCCGGGGCCGGAGGAGCGGGAGAACCGCCAGGAGAGCTCGGTCTCCGGGACGACGACCGAGCCACGGATCGTCAGCGGACCGGGCATGCCAGCCATCCTCCCAGCCCCGAGCGTGCGGCAGCCGTGGGCGCGTCAAGAGTCCGGGCGGGGAGGTCGATGCACACGGTGTGTCCGAGCACACGCCAACCTCTGGGCTGTCCCGAGGGGTCGCCCGGCGCGGACGGCTGCCCGGAGTCGACTGGTTCGCCGTGGTCGCACCCGGCCTGGCGCTCGTCGGCCTGGCGTTCTGGGTGTTCGCCCAGCACCTGACCGACCTGCACGCCGCCTTCTGGGTGATCGCCGCCCAGGCGGTGGTGTTCGAGCTGCGGCCGATCCTCGCCACGCGGCAGCAGCCCGAGGGGATCCTGCTGTCGACGGCGTTCATCTTCGCGACCCTGTTCCTGTGGGGGCTGTGGCCGGCGCTCGTCGTCATGGCCGTGGCCAACGTCCTGTCCGAGCTCAGGTCGAGGAACCCTTGGCGGGACGCGGTGTTCACCGTCTCCATGCTTGCGCTGGGCTTCGGGTCGGCGGCCGGCGTGATGGCACTGCTGGGGGTCCAGCCGTCGATGGGTGTGCCGATCCACGCCATCTTCGTCATCGACCTGCTGTGGATGTTCCTCGCCTGGAGCGTGCACTTCATCGTCGTCCACTTCCTGGTCAACGAGGGCGCGACCTTGCTGCGTGGCCCGGCGGCCTACCGGCAGTTCCGGCACGGGTTCGTCGACGAGTTCTGGTTCTACGTCGTCTCAGACCTGGTCGTCGTCGGGCTGTCCCCGCTGGTGGTCGTCCTCGCGCAGACGGCCAGCCCGCCGTTGCTGCTGCTCATCGCCGCGCCGTTCGCCGCCGTCTGGAAGGGTGCCGCCTACTCCCGCCGCCAGGAGGAGGAAGCGCTGCACGACCTGCTTACCGGCCTGCCCAACCGCCGGCTGTTCCTCGAGCGCTGCGCCGACCTGCTGGACGTTGCCGCGGTGGGGGAGCAGTTCGCGCTGCTGCTGGTCGACCTCGACGGCTTCAAGGAGGTCAACGACACGATGGGGCACCTGGCCGGCGACCTGCTGCTCCACGAGGTGGGGCAGCGGGTCAAGTCGGTGGTGGGGCCGGCGGACGTGGCAGCCCGGCTCGGCGGCGACGAGTTCGCGATCCTCGTGCCTGGCATCCTCGACGCAGGTGCCGGCGCGCGGCGGGCCGCCCAGCTCCGCGAGTCGCTGCGAGCTCCGTTCGCGATCGACGGGCGGGCCCTTTCCATCGACGGGAGCGTCGGGGTCTCGCTCGCGCCGCGCCACGGCCGCGACGTCGGCGAGCTGCTGCGCTGCGCCGACATCGCGATGTACGAGGCCAAGCGGGGCGCGCTGGGCGTGCTCGTCTACACCGGGGAAGGCGAGGTCGTCGCCGACGTCCGGGGCCCCGGGCGCGGCCGTGCGGGACGTCGTGCGGCGGACCTCCCGCTGGGCAGCGAGATCGAACCCGGCCGCTAGCCGTCCCCACCGCACGGGGGAGGATGGCGGCATGGTGCGACGGCTGCTGACCCCGCGCTGGTTGGCCATCCACCTGCTGGCGATCGTCCTTGTCGTGGCCTGCGTGCTGCTGGGGCAGTGGCAGCTCGGCCGGGCCGACGAGCTGCACCAGTCCGCGGGTGCCGGCGAGCCGGCCCCGGTCCCGCTGCAGTCGCTGACGCAGCTGCGGGGCGGGGTGACGGGTACGGCGGTGGGCCGTCTGGTCACGGTGACCGGAACCTACGACGTGGCCCACACCTACCTCGTACCTGGGCACCCGCAGGGCGGCCAGGCCGGGCTGTGGGTGCTGGACGTCGTACGGCTGCCGTCGGGTGCCGGCGTCCTCGTCGTGCGCGCCTGGGTCCCGTCGGCCGCGGCGGCTGAGACTTTCGGGTCGCCGAGCGGGCCGGTCGTCGTGACCGGTCGGCTGGACGCGTCGGACGACCCCTCGGGCGGCCTCGCGCCGGGCACGACGTTGCCGGCCGGTCAGGTTGCCGCGGCCAACCCGGTCGACCTGCTCAGCCTGGTGCCGTACCCGTTGTACGACGGGTACGTGGTCCTGCGCGCCCAGCAGCCGCCGGCCCCCGCGGGCCTCGCCCTCGTCCCCTCGCCCAAGACCGGCAGCGCGGTGCCCGGCTTCTACTTCCAGCACGTCGCCTACGTCGCGTTGTGGTGGCTGTTCGCGCTGTTCGTCGCCTTCTTCTGGTACCGGCTGGTACGTGACGAGAGCCGGGCCGTCGGGACGCCGGGCGCCGACGGTTAGGCTCTGAGGATGGCCCTGCGCGTGACCCGAGGATCGATCCTGCGCTACCGCACGCTGGCGTACATCACCGGTGTTGCTGTCCCGATCCTGGTATTCGTCGGAATACCGCTGTCGTTGGCGCACAAGCAGAGCGCGGCCATTGTGGTCGTCGGGATCGTCCACGGGTACCTGTTCCCGGTCTACGTGCTGTTCACCCTCGACCTGTCCCGCCGGGCGCACTGGAAGATCGGCCGCACCGTGCTGATCGCGCTGGCGGGCACGATCCCGTTCGCCTCGTTCTTCGCCGAGCGCAACGTGGTCCACAGCCTCGAGCCGAGGGCGGTCCCGGCCGAGGCACCGAGCGCACCGAGCGCACCGAGCACCTAGTCCGTCCGGCGGCTCAGGGGGATCCGGGAGCGTACGGCGAGGCCGACGGCGAGAGCGGTCACCACGGGCAGGCCGACCGTCAGGGCTCCGATCCAGTGCCACGGGACGGCCAGCGACAGCGGCACCAGCTGCTCTCCGGAGCCGACTGCGGTCGAGTGGACCATCGACCAGCCCGGCAGGAAGCCGGCGCCGACGCCGAGCGCGCAACCGATCAGGGTCAGCACGCCGGCCTGTGCGGCGGCGAGCCGTCGCCGGACCCCGGGCGGCGCCCCGAC
>DAIPJR010000126.1:0-6269 GCA_036770165.1 Actinomycetes bacterium
CGGACCATCGCCTCGCCCGCTCCCACGCGGCCTCGCCGACCCCCCGCCGTACCAGTGCGGAGGCCGTTCGCAGCGGCCGGTACGGGTCGCGGTCGAGCGCCCGGGGCGCCGGGTGTGCCACCAGGTCCGCGACGGCGGCCGCGGAGGTGCTCGCACCGCCTGGCCGGGCCAGGCTTCCGGCGCTCGTACGGAGCCGCCGACGCACACCCTCGTCGAGCAGCTGCCGCACCCCGGCCACCACCGACTCCACGTCGTCCTCGGCGGCGACGAGCGCCCAGCCACGCTCGGCGACGTACCTGGCCCGCGTCACCTGGTCGTCGGTGGAGGTCGCGGTGTTCGGTACGAGCAGGGTCGGGAGGCCGGACAGCACCAGCTCGTGCACCGCGTTGTAGCCGGCGGCGCTGACCGCGGCGTCGAACGCGGCGAGGTGCCGGACCAACGGGTAGACGCCGTCGAGGACGGTCACCCGCTCGCGCAGCTCCGCAGGGAGCTCTCGCAGCGCGAGGGGCGCGCGCGTCACCGCGACCTGCCAGCCCTCCGCCGCGAGCGCGGTGCGCACCGCGGCACCCAGCGCGGCCGACGGGTCGTTGATCCGGCCGGCGCCGAGGGTCACCAGCAGCAGCGGTCGCTCGGGGTCCAGCCCGAGCGACGCGCGCGCCTCGGCCCGGCCCTGCAACGGCTCGGTCTCCAGCAGCGTCACGGGCCCGACGCGACGGGCGTCGCCGAGCGCCGCCGTGGGTCCGGCGTCGGCCGGCCCCGCGAGGTCGCCCGGTTCGAGCACGAGGTCGAAGTAGCGCGCGGTGCGCAGGGGCGCCCGGCTCGCGTCCGCGCGCCACATGCCGCGCCGCGACCACACCAGCTGGAGGTCGGGCAGCGACCGCCGGGCCGCCAGCAGACCGGGGTAGGGCGACGTGCCGTCGAAGACCAGTGCGGAGGCCCCCACCTCACCGACGAGAGCCACCAGCCGGCGCTCCAGGTAGCGGTGCCAGACATCCGTTCGCATCCACTGCCGCGCCGGGCTGGGGCAGTACTCCGCCGGGAGCCCGGACGCTGCAGCCACCACGGGCAGCGCGGTCGACAGCGAGAGCAGGACAGGGGCGAAGTCGCCCGCAGCCGACGCGGCCACCGCCGCCTGCCGAGCCAGGTGCCCCATGCCCGCGCCGTTGCTCGTCATCAAGATCACGACAGGGACCCGAGCAGAGGGGTTCATTTCCGCCTCAGGATGGTCGAAGGAAGGACAGCAGAGCATAGGTGAGCGGCCTTTCGGGGCAGGTGTTGCTCATGCCCGTTCTGTTACGTTTGCGCACCATCGATCCATCGCTCTGCGGCCCTTGCCACACCTCGGCAGAGGCCTTCCCCCCAGAGAGACAGGTCACATGCGAAAGACCGTTCCGACGCTGTTCGTCGCCGCCCTCGTCCCCGCGCTGATCGTGCTCCCGGTGGTCACTCCACCGCGGCCGGCCCCGCACCCGGTCGCCCCGCACGTGGTCTCCGAGACCCTCGCCGGCGTGAGCCCGGCCGCCCTGCAGTCGCTGGCCGCGACAGCCGGTACGAGCACGGCGCGAGCGGTCGCCACGGTCGAGCGGTACCCGGCGGTCCTCACGTCGCAGCTGGCCACGGCGCCCTATCAGCTGCTCGGCATCACCTGGGACAGCGGCGCCGACGCTGCCGGCCTCCAGGCAAGCGTACGGATCAAGCCCAGCGGCAAGGCCTGGGGCGTGTGGGAGCCGCTGGCTCCCGGCGACGCCGGCCCTGACCCGGGCAGCGTGGACGCCCGCAGGGGCCGGGACGGTACGGAACCGCTCGTCACCGGACCGAGCGACGGCGTGCAGGTACGCGTCGACACCGAGAGCGGGAGTGCGCCGGCCGGGCTGAGGCTCGAGCTGGTCGACCCGGGTACGTCCGCTGCCGACGCCTCGATCGGCGCCGCCACCCCGGCGTCCTCCGCGGACGCGGCCATGAACCAGCCGACCATCGTGTCCCGGGCGCAGTGGGGCGCCGACGAGTCCCTCCGCAACGGGTTCGCCGGCTACGCGCCCACCATCAAGGTCGGCTTCGTCCACCACACCGTCTCGCAGAACACGTACACGAGCACCGCAGGAGCGGCCGCCCAGATCCGGGCGATCTACGCGTACCACACGAAAGGCCTCGGCTGGTCGGACATCGGATACAACTTCCTGGTGGATAGGTTCGGCACCATCTACGAGGGACGGGCCGGCGGCATCACGCAGGCGGTCATCGGCGCGCACACCGCCGGCTTCAACTACGACAGCTTCGCTGTGGCCGCGCTCGGCTGCTTCGACACGACCTGCTCCGGCGGTGGCCTGCACCCGCCGGCCGCCATGGTCACCTCGATCGCCCGGGTGATGGCGTGGAAGCTGGGGCTGTTCTACCGCGACCCGGAGGGCACCGGCACGCTGATCTCGAGCGGCCTCGGGGCGAGCAACATCAACTACCCGGCCGGCACGTCCGTCACGGTGCCGACGATCTCCGGCCACCGGACCGTCAACGCCACCGCCTGCCCCGGCAACCTGCTCTACCCGCTGCTGCCCTCGATCCGAGTGCAGGCCGAGGCATTCCTGGCAGTCGGCTTCGTCGCCCCCAGGCTCTCGTCGTCGTCCGGCAGCTACGCGGCAGCGGGACCGACGATCACCTCGGGTGTGCTGTCGCCGCAGACCTGGACCGGCTCGGTCAGCGACGTCTGCCGAGGTGGCACGGTCGAGTCGCTGCCCGCGGGCAGCGCCACGCGTACGGCCCCCATCAGCGCGGTCTGGGACGGGCGCACCTCGAGCAGCACCTGGGCCAGGCCCGGTCCCTACCGCATCACGTTGACCGGCGGATCGGCCAAGGGGACAGCTCTGCCCTGGAGCAGCGGCAGCTATACCGTCAACGGCCCCGCGCCGAGCACCCCCACGCTGGCCCCGCCGATCACCGGCGACGGCGGCTACCGTCCGGTGACGCCGTTCCGGATCCTCGACACTCGTCCTGGTACGTACGCGAACGGGCCTGGCGGTCGCGTCGACGTCAAGGTGCTCGGCGTCGGCGGCATCCCGTCGACCGGCGTGACGTCGGTCTGGCTCACCGTCACCGCCACGTGTCCGACGGCCCCGACCTACCTGCGCGTGTACGCGGGAGAGACCACGGCCCCGGCCACGTCCAACGTCAACGTGTCGACCGGACAGACGCGCGCCGTCCTCGTCGCGGCGCCCGTCGGCGCCGACGGCACGATCAGCATCGGCAACGCGGCCGGTACCAGCCAGATCCTGGTCGACGTCCTCGGCTACGGCTCGGCGACCGGCGGTGCGGAGCTGACGCCCGTCCCGCTCACCCGGGTCTACGACACCCGGTCGTCCGCGCAGGGGCCGCTCGGGAACGGCGAGGAGCGCACGCTGACGCTGCCGGCGATCGCCGGGGTGCCCGCGAGCTCCATCACCGCGGTCGTCACCAACCTGACCGTGTACTCGCCGGCTGCCGCCGGCTACCTCGCGACCTACCCGGGCGGCACGTCCTGGCCCGGCGTCTCGTCCTTCAACTACCCGGCGGGTGGCGTCCTCGACACGAGCGTCGTGGTCGGTGTCAACAACGGAAAGCTGGTGCTGCGCAACGTCGGTGGCAGGACCGATGCCGCCGTCGACGTCATCGGCGTCTACACCTCGCACGCGGTCAAGGCCGGCTCGCGGTTCACGCCGATCGACGGCCAGCGCGTCCTGGACACCCGTGTCAGCGGCGGGTCGCTCGGGCCGGGCGAGATTCGGGCGGTCACCGTCGCCGGGGGTACGGGCCCCGTACCGCTCGGTGTCAGCGCGGTCCTCGTCAGCATCACCGCGATCGGCCCCACCAACACCGACGCGCTCATCGCGTGGCCGGCCGACGGGAGCCCGAGGCCACCGGGTGCGTTCCTTCGCATGACGCCGGGCGACACTCGTGCCAACGTTGCCGTCGTGGCGGTCGCAGCGAACGGGCAGATCCTGCTCGGCAACGTGGCTGGGCGCGTCCATGCGGTCGTCGACGTGCTCGGGTACTACCAGTGAGGCGGTTGCTCCGGCGGCGCGGGCTCGCGGCCGTACCCACCGCCCTCGCTCTCGTCATCGCCGTGCTCGCCGCACCGGCGACGGTCGCCGCCGCGGCGACCTGCCCGGCCCCCGGAGGTGCGTCGATCCCCAACGCTGCCAACCCCCCTGGCGCCGACTTCGTCGCCTACGGCCGCGGCTACGGGCACAACCTCGGGATGAGCCAGTACGGCGCCGAAGGTGCGGCCCGCCTCGGCTGCACCGCCACCCAGATCCTCGACACGTACTACGCCGGGACGCACGTGGCGACGTCGACGACGTTGCAGCCGACGGTGATGCTGGTGCTGCTCAACACCACCCCGAGCGGCAGCGCGACCGTCACCGCCCAGACCGGCGCCATCACCTGGAACTCGGTGCAGGCCGGCCTCACCGCGGTCCAGCCGACGGGTACGACGTGGCAGGTCGTCCCCTCGAACGGCGGCGAGGCGCTCGTCGACCCGGCTGCGGTCACCAAGCCGAAGCTGCTCATCACGTCCAACGACGAGCTGCGGGCGGTCGAGCTGGGTCCGGGGTCGCAGCCGGGGGTCAACGTCGCGCGCGTCCGCACGTTCACGGGCACGTCCGTCACGACCGACCTGCAGCTGGACCGCGACTACACGCGGTTCGTGACGGGCCCAGCCGGGATGAAGGTGTGGCAGGTGATCCCGCCGACCGGCACAACGTCCGGCATCCAGAAGTACCTGTGGGGCCTCGCCGAGGTGCCCGTCGTCTGGCCGGACGCGTCGCTCCAGGCACAGGCGATCGCCGCCCGCACCTACCTCGTCAACGGCTTCTGGAGCCCCACGTCCAACGCGTACGTGATCGGGACGACGCCGGCCACGCAGAACTACACCGGTTACGCCAAGGAGCTGGAGGACTCCCACTACGGCCTCCACTGGTACAACGCCGTCAACGCGACGAACAACCAGGTCGTCGAGACCGCCGCGGGGAGGACGATCAGCGCGATGTACACCTCGAGCCATGGCGGGCGGAGCGAGGACGAGCGCTACGTGTACGGCGGGGCGGGCCAGAGCTACCTGCTTCCGGTCGACGACAGCGTCTGGGACCTCGCCTCGGACAACCCCAATCGCTCCTGGAGCAAGGGCTTCTCCAAGGCTTCGCTCGCCGCGATCTTCGGGATGACCACGGTCAGCGCCGTCACCGTCGCACCGTGGGGCTCGCCGTCGCGCAACAACGGGGTCACGGTGACCGGGGTCGCGGGCGGAGTCCCGGTGTCGCACACGTACACCGGTTCGCAGATGCGCGCCCTGCTCGGGACGCTGTCGCCGTCCATGACCTACGCGTGGCCGCTGTCCGACAAGGTTCCGCCCGTGGCGCATCCGTCGGCGGGCCCGGGCGCGACCTTCCGCTGGTCGGCCACCGACGCCGCACCCAGCAGCGGGATCGCCTCCTACGCCGTCACCGTGGCCCACGGCGCGACCGTCGACTACACGTCGGCGGCCACGACGGCGACAAGCTTCACGACGGTCGGCGTCCCGGGGACGACGTACCAGCTGACCGTCACCGCCACGGACCGGTCCGGCAACGTGTCGGCGCCGGCCGTCACCTCCGTGGCAGTCCCGCTGCCGGCGACCTTCCATCCCGTGCCGCCCGTACGCATCCTCGACACCAGGAGCGGCCTCGGTTCGAAGGGCGCCCTCGCGGGCGGAGGCTCCCTCACGCTGGCGGTCGCCGGCGCGGCCGGTTCCCCCGTACCCGCGGGCGCGACCGGGGTGGTCCTCGCCCTGACCGCCGTCTCCCCGACCGCTCCCGGCTGGCTCTCGGCGGGACCCGTCGCGGTGACCACCGCGTCCAACGTCAGCTTCGCGGCCGGCCTGACGGCAGCCAGCGGCGTGGTCGCCCAGCTGAGCCCGACCGGCACCGTGGTCGTCCACAACGGCAGTGCCGGCGCGGTCCACGTGCTCGCCGACGTGCAGGGCTACCTCACCTCGGACACCTCCGGCAGCACGTACGTCCCCGTCTCGCCGAGCCGCATCGTCGACACCCGTACCGGGCTCGGCGCGCCCGCTGCCGTCGCGACAGTCTCGTTCGCCATCGCGCCGTCGGCCTGGTCGGAATGGTTCACGTTTCTCCTGGCGTCGCCAGGGCGGAGCCAGCTCCTGGTCCCGCGCACGCTGATCGCCGCCGTCCTGGTCGCCTTCGGGGCCGCCACCGGCCGGCGCTGGCTGGTCCCGGTCGCCGTCTGGCTGGCGCTGCCGA
>DAIPJR010000307.1:0-2006 GCA_036770165.1 Actinomycetes bacterium
CGACGGCCTCGGCCATGCGCCGCTGCCCGTCGCGCGGCTCGCCCCCGATCGCCGCGACCGCCGCCGCGAGGGCGTCGTCGAGCCGGGCGGCAGGTGCGGTCACCGGACCATTGTCGCCGGATCAGCGGGCCGGCGAGCCCTCAGGGTCGGTGGCTGTGAAGATCTCCAGCTCCGCCGCCAGCATCTTCCCCACGAGGGCGTGCAGCAGCGTCCCCTCGACCGTGTGCTCCTCGGACAGCACGACACCGTCGCGGTGCGCCCGGGCCAGCAGGGCGCCCTGCGAGTAGGGCACCAGCGCCGTCACCTCGATCCGCGGCCGCGGCAGGTCCCGCTCGATCGCCGAGAGCAGCTCGTCGATGCCCTGGCCGGTCTTGGCCGACACGACGACGCTGTGCGGCTCGGACCGCAGCAGCCGGGCGAGCACCATCGGGTCGGCCGCATCAGCCTTGTTGATCACCACGATCTCGGGCACGGCGGTCGCGTCGACGTCGCGGAGCACCTCACGTACGGCAGCCAGCTGGCCTTCCGGGTCCTCGTGCGCACCGTCGACGACGTGCAGCAGCAGGTCGGCCTCGGCCACCTCCTCGAGTGTCGAGCGGAACGCCTCGACCAGCTGGTGCGGCAGGGGGCGGACGAAGCCGACGGTGTCCGTCAGCGTGTAGACGCGGCCGTCCCTGGCATGCGCCTGCCGGACGGTCGGGTCGAGGGTGGCGAACAGCGCGTCCTCGACCAGGGCGCCCGCGCCGGTCAGCCGGTTGAGCAGGCTCGACTTGCCCGCGTTGGTGTAGCCGGCGATGGCCACGGAAGGCACCTGACCGCGCCGCCGCTCCTGCCGCATGGTCGTCCGCGACTTGCCCATGTCACCGATCTCGCGACGCAGCTTGGCCATCCTCGTACGGATCCGGCGCCGATCGGTCTCGATCTTGGTCTCGCCGGGTCCACGGGTACCGATGCCTCCGCCGCCGGCGACCCGGCCACCGGCCTGCCGGGACATCGACTGACCCCAGCCGCGCAGCCTTGGCAGCATGTACTGCATCTGCGCGAGCTGGACCTGGGCCTTGCCCTCCCGGCTCTTCGCGTGCTGGGCGAAGATGTCGAGGATCAGGGCCGTACGGTCGATGACCTTGACCTTGACGACGTCCTCGAGCTGGATCAGCTGGCCGGGCGTGAGCTCGTTGTCGCAGACGACGGTGTCGGCCCCGGTCGCCACGACCACATCACGCAGCTCCCTGGCCTTGCCGGACCCGATGTACGTGGCGGGGTCGGGCTTGTCGCGTCGCTGGATCAGCGCCTCCAGCACCTCGGAGCCGGCCGTCTCGGCCAGGGCTGCGAGCTCGTGCAGCGACGTCTCGGCCTCGGCGAGCGTGCCCTCGGTCCACACCCCCACGAGGACGACGCGCTCCAGCCGCAGCTGGCGGTACTCGACCTCGGTGACGTCCTGGAGCTCGGTGGAGAGGCCGGCGACCCGTCGGAGCGCCTGGCGGTCCTCCAGGTCCTGCGAGTCGTCGTCGAGCGGAGACGCGAACTGGCCGGTGCTCATGGTCCGTCCAGGGTCGCACGCGGGTAGACGTGCGCAACTGCTTTGTCGAGCAGGTCGGCCAGCTCGGCCTGCTCCGCGGCGTCCAGGACCTGGTAGGCGGGGTCGACGATCCGGTCGGTGTGGGCCTCGACCGACGCGCGGAGGGCAGCGAGCGCGGAGACGTCCTCGAACGGGCCGGACCACCCGAAGAACGCGGCGTTCGCCTCACCGCCGGGCCCCGAGAGGATCGCCTGGAGCGGCGTCATCCCCGCCGCGAGAACGGCGATCGCGTGCATCCCGCCGCGGTGCTCGCGCAGGACGTGCAGCGCCTGGGCTGCACGAGCAGGGTCGTCGGACGGAACGGGTACGGCGCGCCACGCCGCGAAGAGCGGCAGCCCGGCGACGTCTGCCGCGGCCGCGACGGTGCCGGCCAGCTCGGCGACCCGGCCGGCGCCTTCGAAGCCGTCGAGCTTGACCCGGCCCCACT
>DAIPJR010000127.1:0-6243 GCA_036770165.1 Actinomycetes bacterium
CGAGGCGGCGGATGAAGCCTTCGTGCCATGGGGCGCCCAGGCCGTGGCGGACCAAGCCTTCGGCCGGGACGGAGCCGACGTGGTGGTCATCTACTCCAGCAAGGACCGCACGGTCGACGACCCGACCTTCCAGGCGGCGGTCACAGCCACCCTCTCCAAGCTGCCCAAGGAGCTCGTCCCCGTCATCCTCACGGCCCGGCAGGACCCCGCGATGGTCAGCGCCGACCGGCACTCGACCTACGTGGCGCTCCAGCTGGCCGGGTCCAGCGACTCGGCGCGGCAGACCTCGTACGACGCGATCAAGGGCGAGCTGGTGGCCCCGGGCCTGACGACGCTGCGCGGCGGCGCCGTCCCGGTCAACGAGGCGATCAACGCGCAGGTCAAGGCTGACATAGGGCGGGCCGAGGGGCTCTCCATGCCGATCCTGATCCTGTTGCTGGTCCTCGTGTTCGGCGGCCTGGCGGCGGCCAGCCTGCCGCTGGCGATCGGAGGCCTGGCCATCCTCGGGGCGTTCACCGCGCTGCGGGTGATCTCGATCTTCACCGACGTCTCGGTGTTCGCCATCAACATCGTGACGATGCTCGGGCTCGGCCTCGCGATCGACTACGGCCTGTTCGTCGTGAGCCGGTTCCGCGAGGAGCTCTCCGCGCGCGGCGGCGACAGGGACGCGGTCCAGCCAGCGCTGGTCGCCACCATGCGTACGGCGGGACGTACCGTCCTGTTCTCCGGCTTGACCGTGGCGCTCGCGCTGTCGTCGCTGATGCTGTTCGACCTGCCGTTCCTGCGGTCGATGGGCTATGGAGGCGTGGCGGCCGTCGTCGTCGACATGATCGCCGCGCTCACCGTGCTCCCAGCCCTCCTTGCGGTGCTCGGGCCGAGGGTCAACGCGCTGCGGGTGCACCTCCCGAAGGCGCTGCGCCGTTCCCGCACCGAGCCAGCCGAGCTCGGACCGCACGGTGCGTGGTACCGCATCGCCACCTCGGTCATGCGCCGCCCCGTGGCCTACGTCGTCGGCATCACCGTCGTGCTGCTGGCCATGGGCCTGCCGTTCCTCGGCGTCCTGTGGGGGAGCCCGGACCACCGGGCGCTGCCCGTCGGGACCGAGTCCAGGGTCGCCGGCGAGACTCTCGACAGCACGTTCCCCGCGTCGGGGACGCGCCCGATGGACGCGATCGTCACGTTCGATCGGCCGGCCGCGCAGGCGAGCACCGACCTGGCGGCGTACGCGAAGCGGCTCGAGGCGGTGCCGGGCGTGACCGGTGCGACGGTGACAGGGGTCTCGGGAGGTCACGCCCGCATCTCGCTGACGTACACGGCCGACCCCACCTCGACCGCCGGCCGCGCGCTGGTCCAGACGGTCCGAGACGTACCGGACCCACCCGGGGCGCAGGTGCTCGTCGGTGGGTTCAGCGCGGTCGACGCCGACACGCTCTCCGCGATCGGGCGGACGTTGCCCTGGGCCGCGCTGTGGATCGTCGGGGGGATGGTGGTGCTGCTGTTCCTCGCGTTCGGGTCGGCGGTGCTCCCGTTCAAGGCGGTGCTGATGAACATGCTCAGCCTGTCCGCCTCGTTCGGCGCCGTCGTGTGGATCTTCCAGGAGGGTCACCTGTCCGGCCCGCTCAGCTTCACGTCGGTCGGCTCCGTCGAGGCCACGCAGCCGGTGCTGATGTTCGCGATCGCGTTCGGGCTGGCGATGGACTACGAGGTGTTCCTGCTGTCCCGGATCCGCGAGGAGTGGGACCGTACCCACGACAACACCCGGGCCGTGGCCCTGGGTCTGCAACGCACCGGTCGCATCATCACCAGTGCCGCCGCGCTGCTGATCGTGGTGGTGGGCGCCTTCGCGACGTCGGGCGTGACGTTCATCAAGATGATCGGCGTCGGGGTCGCGCTGGCGATCCTCATCGATGCCACGGTCGTTCGCGCCCTCCTCGTGCCCGCCACCATGCGCCTGCTCGGACGGTTCAACTGGTGGGCCCCGCCGCTGCTCCTTCGCGGGTACGAGCGGTTCGGTCTGCGCGAGGGCTCGGGTGACGAGGACCACAGCGCGGCGGGCAGCGCTGTGGGGCGACCCGACCGCGCGTACGTGACAATGGAGGGATGAGCGGAACTCGCGACCCCGGAGTGGCGCAGGCGATGCCGCGCTCGGTCGTGATCCTCGGGTCGACCGGGTCGGTCGGCACGCAGGCGCTCGACGTCGTACGGCGCGGTGGCGACCGCTTCCGCGTGGTCGGCCTCGCCGCGGCCGGCAGCACGCCGGAGTCCGTGGCGCTCCTGGCGGAACAAGCGCTCGAGCTGGAGGTCGAGGCGGTGGGGATCGGCCGCGCGACCGCCGCGCGCGACCTGCAGAACGCGCTGTTCGCGGCGGCCACCGCGCACGGCTGGGAGGCTGGCACCGCCGTGCTGCCGAAGATCTTCGTCGGTACGGAGGCCGCAGTCGAGCTGGCCGGCTGGCCTTGCGACGTGGTCCTGAACGCCATGCCGGGTGCAGCCGGCCTCGCGCCGACCTTGGCCGCCCTCGACCGCGGGCGCACCCTCGCGCTCGCCAACAAGGAGTCGCTGATCATCGGCGGTCCGCTCGTGAAGGCCCGCGCCAAGCCGGGGCAGATCGTCCCCGTCGACTCCGAGCACTCCGCTCTCGCGCAGTGCCTGCGCGGGGGAAGTGCCGGCGAGGTGCGGCGACTGGTGCTGACCGCATCGGGCGGTCCGTTCCGCGGGGTCTCCCGCGACCGGCTCGGCGACGTGACACCCCAGCAGGCTCTCGCGCATCCCACGTGGGACATGGGTCCGCTGGTCACCATCAACAGCGCCACGCTCGTCAACAAGGGCCTCGAGCTGATCGAGGCGCACCTGCTGTTCGACCTCCCGCTCGATCGGATCGATGTCGTGGTCCACCCGCAGTCCGTCGTGCACTCCATGGTCGAGTTCGTCGACGGGTCGACGCTCGCGCAGGCCTCGCCGCCGGACATGCGGCTGCCCATCGCCCTGGCGCTCGGCTGGCCCGACCGCATGCCCGGCGCGGCCAGCGCCTGCGACTGGACGGCGGCTGCCACCTGGACGTTCGAGCCGCTCGACGAGGCCGCGTTCCCGGCCGTGCGGCTCGCGCGGTGGGCCGGTGGCCGCGGCGGCGTGGCCCCGGCGGTCTACAACGGCGCCAACGAGGAGTGCGTCGCTGCGTTCCTGGACGGGCGGCTGCCGTTCCTCCAGATCGTCGACACGGTCGCCGAGGTTCTTGGAGAGCAGGCGGTGGACGGTTCCGAGGCCGCGACGCTCGACGACGTCCTGGGCGCGGACGCGTGGGCACGAGCGCGTGCCGCGTCTTTGATCGAGCAGATGGGTGCTGCAAGGGTGGACAGGTCATGAGCGCGATCGGTTGGCTGGGTGTCGTCGCGTTCGTCGTCGGCATCCTCGTCTCGGTGATGATCCACGAGTGGGGTCACATGGTCACCGCGAAGCGGTTCGGTGCCAAGGTCACCGAGTTCTTCGTCGGGTTCGGTCCGAAGCTCTGGTCGTTCCAGCGAGGTGAGACCGAGTACGGCATCAAGGCCATCCCGGCCGGGGGCTACGTCAAGATCATCGGGATGACCGACCTCGAGACCATCGCCCCCGAGGACGAGGCGCGGGCCTTCTACCGCAAGCCCGCCTGGCAGCGGGCGGTCACGCTCTCGGCCGGTTCCTTCATGCACCTCGTCATCGGCGTCCTCCTCTTCTGGGTGGCGATCGGCGTGTTCGGCAACCCGGTGCAGGACGCGACGCACCCGGTCCTGGGTTCGGTCGTCCCCTGCGTACCGGCCAACGCCAGCGCCCCGTGCACGAAGACCGACCCGGCTTCGCCGGCTCTCGCCGCCGGCCTGCAGCCGGGTGACCGGATCCTTTCCGTCGACGGCAAGAAGGTCACCGTGTGGTCCGACGTCACCAGCGGCATCCGGGCCCGGCCGGGCCAGCCGGTGACCCTCGTCATCGAGCGGAACGGGTCGACGATCACCAAGACCGTGACCACCAAGGCCGTCGTCCGGCAGGACGTGTCCGACCCCAGCAAGAACGTGACCGTCGGCGCGATCGGTGTGAGCCCTCTCGTGACCTACACGCAGGTCAGGGAGAACCCGGTCAAAGCCCTCGGCAGCTCGTTCTCGCTGACCGGGCAGACGATCACCGCCGGGTTCTCCGCGATCATCCGGCTGCCGGCGAAGATCTACGACGTGGGCAAGGTGCTGTTCGGCAACGGTCAGCGCGACCCCAACGGCGCTATCGGCGTCGTCGGCATCTCGCGGATCAGCGGTGACGTCGCGCAGTCGGGCGGGATCAGCCCTGCGGGTCGCATCGCGACCATCCTCGAGCTGCTCGCCGGGTTCAACGTCTTCGTCGGCATCTTCAACATGTTCCCGCTGCTGCCGCTCGACGGCGGCCACGTCGCTGTGCTCGCGTACGAGCGGGCGCGCGCCGCGATCTTCCGGCGCCGTGGGCAGCCTGAGCCGCCGAGGCCCGACATGAACAAGCTGCTGCCGCTGGTCTACGTCGTGTTCATCGCGTTCGTGGCGATGACCGTCCTGCTCGTGGCGGCCGACATCCTCAAGCCAGTCCAGCTCTAGAGCAGCAGGGAAACCAGATGACGGTCAGCCTCGGGATGCCGGAACTGCCGATCGAGCCGCTCGCCAAGCGACGCGCGACCCGCAAGGTGGTCCTCCGGCATCCGCACCACCCGGTCGAGATCGGCGGCGACGCCCCGGTCTCGGTGCAGTCGATGGCGACGACGCTGACTGCAGACGTCAACGCGACGCTGCAGCAGATCGCCGAGCTGACCGCCTCCGGCTGCCAGGTGGTCCGCGTCGCTGTGCCCAGCCAGGACGACGCCGACGCGCTGGCCGCGATCGCCAAGAAGAGCGACATCCCGGTGATCGCCGACATCCACTTCCAGCCCAAGTACGTGTTCGCCGCGATCGATGCGGGCTGCGCGGGCGTGCGCGTGAACCCCGGCAACATCAAGGCGTTCGACGACAAGGTGTCCGAGATCGCGAAGGCGGCCGGTGCCGCCGGCATCCCGATCCGCATCGGCGTCAACGCGGGCTCCCTCGACAAGCGGCTGCTGGCGAAGTACGGGAAGGCCACGCCCGAGGCGCTGGTCGAGTCGGCCCTCTGGGAGTGCTCGCTGTTCGAGGAGCACGGCTTCCGCGACATCAAGATCTCGGTGAAGCACCACGACCCGGTCGTGATGGTGCAGGCCTACCGCCAGCTCTCGGCCGCCTGCGACTACCCGCTGCACCTCGGCGTGACCGAGGCGGGCCCGACGTTCCAGGGGACCATCAAGTCGGCGGTCGCCTTCGGTGCCCTGCTCGCCGAGGGGATCGGCGACACGATCCGGGTCTCGCTCTCCGCGCCGCCCGTCGAAGAGGTCAAGGTCGGGCTGCAGATCCTCGAGTCGCTGGGTCTGCGCAAGCGCGGCCTCGAGATCGTCTCCTGCCCGTCGTGCGGTCGGGCGCAGGTCGACGTCTACACCCTCGCCGAGCAGGTGACCGCGGGGCTCGAAGGGCTCGACGTCCCGCTGCGCGTCGCGGTGATGGGCTGCGTCGTCAACGGTCCCGGCGAGGCCCGCGAGGCCGACCTCGGCGTGGCGTCCGGCAACGGCAAGGGCCAGATCTTCGTACGTGGCGAGGTCATCAAGACCGTGCCAGAGGCGATGATCGTCGAGACCTTGATCGAAGAGGCGATGCGGCTCGCCGACCAGCTGCGCGAAGAGGGCGCCGAATCTGGCCGTCCGGCCGTCGACGTCCGCTGACGTCTAGGGCACGATGGACTCGATGACTTCGACGAGTCCGGCGCTGCGCACGGCGGCGCTGCGGGTGCTGGACGCCCGCGACCGAGACGAGGTCGCCGCCCTCTTGGCGCGCGACCCGGTGGCGCACGTCTTCGTGACCGCGCGCGTCCGGGCCGCCGGCTTCGACCCGTGGCGGCTGGGCGGCGAGCTCTGGGGCTATGTCGTCGACGGGCGGATCGAGTCGCTCTGCTACGCCGGCGCCAACCTGGTGCCCGTCGAGGCGACGACCGAGGCGGTCAAGGCCTTCGCGGAGCGGGCCCGGCGGCAGGGCCGCCGCTGCTCGTCGATCGTTGGTCCGGCCGACGAGGTGCTGGCCCTGTGGGAGCTGCTCGAGCCGACGTGGGGCCCCCCGCGCGAGCTGCGGGCCGTACAACCGGTGATGGCGACCGGGTACGACCCGCTGGTCGCTGCCGACCCGCTGGTCCGGCGGG
>DAIPJR010000308.1:0-2001 GCA_036770165.1 Actinomycetes bacterium
AAGTAGTAGTGCCCCGAGTGCTCACCGCCGAACACCGCCCCCGTCTCGGCCATGACCGCCTTGATGAACGAGTGACCGACCCGGGTACGGACCGCGGTGCCGCCGTTCTCGGCGATCACCTCGGGCACGGTTCGGGACGTGATCAGGTTGTGGATGATCGAGGCGCCGGGGACGCGGGCCAGCTCGCGGGCCGCGATGAGCGCGGTGATCGCCGACGGGGTGACGATCACGCCCCGCTCGTCGACGACGAAGCACCGGTCGGCGTCGCCGTCGAAGGCGAGCCCGAGGTCAGCACCGGTCTCGACGACCTTGGCCTGCAGGTCGCGCAGGTTGGCCGGATCGATCGGGTTGGCCTCGTGGTTGGGGAAGGTGCCGTCGAGCTCGAAGTACATCGGCACGACGGCGAGCGGCAGCCCGGCGAGCACGATCGGCGCCGTGTGACCGCCCATCCCGTTGCCGGCGTCGGCGACCACCGTCAGCGGTCGGATGCCGGAGAGGTCGACCAGCTCTTTGAGGTAGTCGGCGTACGCGGTCAGCAGATCCCGTTGCGAGACGGTGCCTGCGCCGCCCTCGTAGGCCGGGACGCCGTCCTCGACCAGGCGCCGGATCTCGGCCAGCCCCGTGTCCTGGCCCACGGGTACGGCACCTGCGCGACAGAGCTTGATGCCGTTGTAGCGCGCCGGGTTGTGGCTGGCGGTGAACATCGCGCCGGGCAGGCCCAGCGACCCGGAGGCGAACGAGAGAGCGTCCGTGGACACCAGCCCCACCTGGACGACGTCGGCGCCCTGGGAGGTGGCACCCGAGGTGAAGGCCGCGACGAGCGGGACGCTGCTGGGGCGCATGTCGTGTCCCACCACGATGGCGCCCCCGGCAGCTCCGACCGTGCGGACGAAGGCGGCGCCGATCTCGCTGGCGAGTGCCTCGTCGAGCTGGTCGGGGTAGACCGCGCGCACGTCGTAGGCCTTGATGATCTGCCCCAGGTCGCGCATGCGCCGAAGCCTACCGGCGGGCCGTCAGCGGATCTTGCGCGTCTTCTCCAGCACGGTGGCGCGGTCCAGCTCGCCGGTCGGGCTGAACCAGCTGCGGTGCTCGCACGCGTGGCAGGACGTGAACTCCACCGGGGTCCCGTCGGTGAGCGTCAGCGCCAGGCTGGTCACCCGGGGGCTCCCGCAGACCTGGCAGCTGGCACCCTGGCGCGCACCCGGCTGGGTCAGCGACCCGAGGGCGACCGGGGCGACCGTCCGGGTCCGCGAGGACCGACGGGTGCTGCGCGGCTTCGCGCTGGTGGTCGTCGGCGTCGTGGTAGTCGAGGTGGCGGTGGCGGGCTTGCTGGCGGTCGCGGTCTTGGGCATCGGGGTCTGCTCCGAACGGGTGATGGCAGGTGGACAGAGGGTCCATCGGCACGACCCCGGCTCCGGCTTGAGCAGCGGGCGTTTCTACCACAAACCGGATATACCACATATAGCGCACAGAACGGACGAGACGGATCGGGACTCAGTCGTCGACCGGCCGCAGGATGCGCAGGTGGCCGCGGCGGCCCTGCTCGTGGACGGGGGGCCCCACCTGAGCGGGTACGGCTCTTGGGGTCGGTCGGGCCGACTCGCGCACCGCGTTGGCCAGCGCCTCGAGGTCGTCGGAGTTGGGCTGCATCGAGTCGGGGTCGGGCGCGAGGCGGACGACCTCCCAGCCGCGCGGCGCGGTGAGGCGCTCGCTGTGCGCCTGGCAGAGGTCGTAGCAGTGCGGCTCGGCGTACGTCGCGAGCGGGCCGAGGACGGCGGTCGACTCGGCATAGACGTAGGTGAGCGTGGCCACGGCTGTCTTGCCGCACGCGGTGCGCGAGCAGCGGCGAATGAGGCTCACGTCCGCGAACCTACCGTCGGCCGCGGGCGCCTCCTCGGCCAATCGCTCATGGAAAGCCTAATCCTGGCGTTGACCGGTGGAACCCTCGGCGTGATTCTCGCCTACCTTGGATTGCGCGCCCTCCTCGCCGCCGCGCCCATC
>DAIPJR010000309.1:0-1998 GCA_036770165.1 Actinomycetes bacterium
GCGGTCCGAGCCGGAGGTGTTCGCCCCGTTCGCCGAGTACGCCCGGCTGCGGCTGCATCACATAACTACCGATCCGAAGATTGCAGGTTCGAATCCTGCCGAGCGCACTTCGCGACCACCTGATTTCGCTTTTCCGAACCGGAGCTCCGAGCACGACGCATCGGTCAGCATCCGCGCATAACCCGGACCGTCGGCCTCATCGGCGAGCCGGCGGCGCCCGATTAACCCCCGTGGGTCGGGTGCCGCCGCCGTCGACGGTGTTCCATCAACGTTGAGGGAACAGTCGGACAGGTCACCCATGAATCGATTTCCCCCGGAAGGCGCCTTGGTGAAGTCGACTTCCTGATCGCCCGCGCGGAACACGGGCTGGTGGACCGCAGGCCGGCGACATGATCGCCCTCCGGTTGCGCTCCACCACGTCGGGGGACACGCGGCGGCAGCCGGATCGAATTCGTGCACCTGGACGGACCGCGCTGCGCTTCGTGCACTCGGCCGCCGGCCCGCGAAACTTCCGCAGCGCGCGTGCCGCTCCCAGCGCGGCGCGGTCGCGACGCCGAGCCGAGCCGAGCCGAGCCGAGCCGACGGTGCCGCGCACACGAACGGGTCATGCCTACCCGCTTCGCGGCGTCGCGGAGTACGTCGTGGATCTGACTCCGCCACTGGACGCTGCTGCCGCTCGGTGCCGCGTGCCTCGGCGGGCCCGTACGCCCAGTACGAAGGCCAAACCTACCCGGTGACGCAGTACGCCGGCTCCTCGTGATGAGCCATCCGGCCCCCTGCTCCTATTCACCGATGGCCTCCTGCGGGGCCTTGCCGCCCTCGAGGGCGCGCCGGCCCCCGTCAACGCGGCGCAAATCTTCGCCACAGTCCGTCAGTTGGTGCCCCTGCCGCCGGCGAGCAGCAACTAAACCGGAGCAACCGGACCGTCCGGGCGGCGATGGCCGTGGCCTAACAGCGACCTTCACCGAGTCCGTTGGCACGTCGACCGCACGTTTGAGCGCGTCAGACTTGGACGCCGACGCCATCGGGACCCGCGCCTACGGCTTCGGGCGACTGGCCCTGGACCAGCCCGCGCCAGAGCACCTGCTCGTAGTCGGGGGCCTCGCCCCTAGCGTTGTTCTCCGGTGTTCAGAACTCCTGACGCCGCCTCTGGGAGCGGGGCCGGCCGTCCGGGTCGTAGACGTGGTGGTAGGCCAGCGTCGCCCAGCGCGTCGTTGTCGTCGACAGCTCCGGGTCGACCAGCGGCCGCAGCCGACCGGCTGGTCGGGCGCCGACACGCCCGGCGTCGTGCCACGCCTGCAGCGCTGCAGCGGACCGCCGCAGCTCGTCGAAGGCGCCGAGCGGGTCGATGAGCCCGTCGTCGTCACCGCGGTCGAGGTGCTCGCGGGTCAGCTGCAGCCGCAGGTCGCGGGCGTAGGTCCGCGCCCCGTCCCCGAGGCCGGCAGGGTCTCGTGGCGCTCGCGGGTCTCGGGTGTCGTCGAGAACCGCAGCGCTGAGTTCCGAGTCGTGCGTCCATGACCTTCGGTTGAAGTTGTCCGAGCCGATGGTGGCCCAGGTGTCGTCGACGATGCAGACCTTGGCGTGGACGTAGATCGGTGTGCGGCTGGCGTTCTCGACCCCGTAGACCGCGACCCGGCCGCCACCTACCTCGCGCATGGTCGACAACGCCCGGTAGCGCCCGACGAGGTTCGGCGGGAGCGAGAAGCGGCCGTCCTGGTCGGGGTGGTGCGGTAGCACAGCGACGACGCGCAGCCCTGGCTGCGCCCGCATCGCCTCGGCGAAGGTGCTCGCGACCTCGTTCGACCACAGGTACTGGTCCTCGACGTAGACCAGGCACCTGGCCCGCCGGAGCGCCTTGGTGTAGCCGTGCGCGACGCTGCGCTCGCCGTCCGGCGCGAACGGGTAGCCGCCGAGCCGTTTCGGGTAGGTCCGCAGCAGCTGTACGGCGTGCGGCCCGACCGGCGGCGGGTCAGGCAGCGGAGGCGGCAGCGGGGTGCC
>DAIPJR010000128.1:0-6211 GCA_036770165.1 Actinomycetes bacterium
GGGGCCTTCGGGTTCCTGTGGGCGCAGTCGTTGCTGGCCAGGCGGCGGGTCGGGGACCCCAGGGGCAAGCCGTTCGTCGTCGATGGACGCTACGGCTCAGGGTCCGGGTCGGCGCTCCGGATGGTCATGCTGGGTGACTCGGCGGCCGCGGGTCTTGGCGCCGACGCCCCGGAGGACACGATCGCGGTGCTGGTCGCCCAAGGCCTCGCCAAGGTCTCCGCGCGGCCCGTCGACCTCGTCAGCCTCGCGGTCGTGGGCGCGCAGACCTCGCACGTACGGGCTCAGGTCGCGCTTGCGCTCGACGCGTTCGGGGGGCCACCTCCGGAGATCGCCGTGATGATGGTCGGCGGGAACGACGTCACCCATCGGGTCCGCCCGCAGACGTCCGTACGCGAGCTGCGCGAGGTCGTCTCGTCGTTGCGCGCGGTGGGCTGCGAGGTCGTGCTCGGCTGCTGCCCCGACCTCGGGACGATCCAGCCGCTGCCCAACCCGCTGCGCGCCATCGGCCGCCGGCTCTCGCGCACCCTCGCCGCGGCGCAGCAGCTGGTCACCGAGGAGGCCGGCGGTCACGCGGTGCTCCTCGGCGCCGTGCTCGGCCCGGAGTTCGCGTCGGCGCCCGGCGAGTACTTCAGCGAGGACCGGTTCCACCCGTCGTCCGTGGGCTACCGGCGCTGCGCCGAGGAGCTCCTCCCGGCGGCCCTCGCTGCCTTGCAGCTCGCGCCAGCCAAGACTTCTTGATCTTCTAGGGGTACTCTTGGTACGGTCGCCGAGATCGCCGACCAGTCGCCGTCACCATCGCTCGGTCGGGGGCTGGCCCCGCGTACGTGGGCACCTGGGTCTTCGACTACCTGCAGCTCGGCGTGAAGCGGACGCTCACCGTGCAGTACGGCATCGGCTACTGCGCCTCCCCCGGCGCGATCCAGACCACGGCCATCGGCTGCTGACATCCGTGCGCTCGGCGAGCCAGTAGCCTCGTCGGCAGCCCGGGACCGGCCGGGGAACCACGGAGGCCGACGTGCCGGGACCGCTCAGGGCGACGCGCTTGATCGCGCTCGACGACGTGCCTGCCCTGGCCGACCTCTACCGCGACAACCGCGAGTTCCTGGCTCCGTTCGAGCCGGTCCGCGACGAGGACTACTTCACCGCCGAAGGGCAGCTGGCCGTCGTAAGGGACGCGCTGGAACGGGCGGAGCAGGGCTCGACTCTGCCGCACGTGATCCTCGACGAGGCCGGCCGCATCGTCGGTCGCATCACGCTCAACGGCATCGTCCGCGGCCCGTTCCAGTCGTGCAGCGTCGGCTACTGGCTGGCCGCCGATGCGACTGGTCGGGGCCTGGCCACGGCAGCGCTGCGCGACATCGCCCGCGTGGCCTTCGACGACCTGGGGCTGCACCGGATCCAGGGCGAGACGTTGCTGCACAACCTGGCGTCGCAGCGCGTGCTGGAGCGAAACGGCTTCATCCGCTTCGGCGTGGCCCCGACCTACCTCAACATCGCCGGCCGGTGGCAGGACTGCGCGATCTACCAGCTCATCAACGACGAGTACGCCCCGACCGGCTGACCGACGCCGGCTACGGCCCGTCGGCGCGCAGGAGGGTGCGGCGCCAGGTGTCGGCGAGCCAGCTGCGGTACTGCTCGCCGGTCCAGCCGCGCTGGCCGACCAGGAGGAGGTACAGCTCCGGGGAGTTCGTCGCCCAGATGACGTCGGCGGCCTGGTCGACCGGCACGGCGAGCTGGCCGGTCGCGTCGAGCTCGGCAGCCAGTCGCCGCATGTTGGTGGCCCGCCGTTCGGCGATCTCGTGCCAGAGGTCGGCCAGCGCCGGCTCGGCCGACGCGGCCACCTGCAGGACCGCGACGAGCGGCGCCAGGCGGGCGTGCACCGCGGGCAGGGCGGCGGCGTAGATCTCCAGCTTCCCGACTGCGGTCGGCTCGGCCTGGATCTGCTGGACGTACGCACGGTCGTCGGCTGCGACGGCCTGGTTCTCCCCGGAGATCGCCGTCTCGATGAGCAGCCGGAACAGGTCCGGCTTGCGACCGACCAGCTCGTAGACGGTGTCGACCGCGACGCCCGCCCGGTCGGCGACGGCAGCCACGGTCGTGCGGACGGAGCCGCGCTCGAGGAAGAGCGCGCGAGCGGCCGCAAGGACCAGGGCTTGGCGCTCCCGCGAGGCCGACTGCCGCGCGCTGTTGTCGTACCCGCGACCCTTCACGGCCTTGACGGCCTTGACGCTCGGTGGCATGGCCCCTATCTTACTTCTATCCGAAGGGGATTCGGATCAAATGAGGGAGCGACACATGTACGCCTTCGAGCAGGACGTGCCGATCAACGCCGAGGTCCACGCGCAGATCATGGCGGGGCTCGGCGAAGAGCTCCCTCGTGGCCTGATCGCCCATATCGCGATCGAGCGGGCGGACGGTCACCTGCACTACCTCGACCTCTGGCAGACCGAGGCCGACTGCAACGCGTTCACCGAGCAGCGGCTGCACCCGGTCGTCGGAGCCGCCCTGCACGCGGCCGGCATCCAGGTCGCCGGTGAGCCACCGCGCCGCGAGGTCTCCGTCGTCAATACGTGGGGCAGCGGCTTCCCCAGCCGGACGGCTGTCTGACCGTACGGCCGGCTGACCGTACGGCCGGCTGACGCGGGCCTGGTGCGTGCACGGCCGCAGGTATACGTTCGCGCCGAGCACCACGTCAGCAGCCACATCAGCAGCCAACAAGACCCTGGGAGACCCGATGGCGTACGGACTGATTCTCGCCTTCCCGGCTGGCGTCGGCGAGGCCGAGTACAACGCGGTCAACGCGAACCTGCCGTTCGACGTCAAGGCCGGTGTGGACTTGCCGGACGGCCTGATCAGCCACGCGGCCGGCATGTCCGACGACGGCTGGGTCGTGTCCGAGGTCTGGGAGACGAAGGAGCATCAGCACGCGTTCATGGAGGGTGACCTCGGCAAGGCCTTCGGGATCGTGCAGCTCCCGCCGCCGAACCGGACCTACTGGTACGAGCTGGTCACCAACGTGCACGTGCACTGACCGGCACCCGACGGCGCTGACGGCTCAGCTGTGCCGGCCCCACTGCCCGCGGTGGACGACGTCGGCAGCTGACCGACGTCGCTGCGCGACCGCGGCGCTCTGTGCGGGCACCTCAGCCGACCGGTAACCGACGGTGATCCCGCCGATCGGGGTGAACTCCTCGGGCACGCCGAACTCCGTTCGGAACGGCAGCAGGTGCTCGGGCGAGATCCCGAAGAAGCAGGCGCCGAGCCCTTCGTCGACGGCGGTGAGGAGCATCATCAGCGCCGCCATGCCCGTATCGATGAACCAGTACGGCGCCGGCCAGCGCGACTCGGCCCGGTCCTCCCACCCTTTGTCCGCCTCCGCATACCGCTCGAGGTAGGCCGCCTTGTGCGCCAGCGGAACCACGACCAGCGGAGCGTCCTGCATGGTCGGGGTGGCGTCGACCCGCGTCGGCACGTGCGGCCAGAACCTGGCACGGTCCCCGGCGTCCGTCAGGGCGAGGAAGGCCCAACCCTGCGAGAACCCGGCGGAGGGGGCCCTGAGGGCGCTGGCCAGCACGCGTTCGACGACGTCGGGGGCCAGCGGCTGATCGGTGTAGTGGCGAACCATGCGCCGGCGCCGGATGACCTCTGAGAACTCCATGGCGCCGATTGTGCAGGACCGTCGGGCCGTTCAGAGCGACGCGGCGAGGTCGCGGCAGGCAGCCAGCGCTGCATCGACAGCCCCTCCTGCCTCCGCATCCCCCGCTGCCCCGGCTGCGCGCAGGGCGGCGAGCAGGTCGTGGCCGGTCACGGCGACCTGGTCCCCCGCCGCGAGGTCGTGCAGGCGAGGTACCCGGCGGGCCGGCCGCCCCTCGACGCGGGCTGCGCCGTCGGCCAGCTGCTGGGCCAGTGCGTGCGCGGCCTCGGCCCGGCTCGGGTACGGCGGAAGGGGACGGGCGAGCCGCACGTCGGACAGCGAGCGGAGCCGGTCGGCCAGGCGTTCGACCGTCTGGGCCAGCAGGTCCAACGGGGCACCTGACGTGAGTGGGTCCATCGGGCTATGGTGCTCGCACGGTTGCCGGATCCCGACCCCTGGAGGCCCCATGAGCCTGAACCACTCCGAGGAGACCCACGCGGCACTGCTCGCTCGGGTCACGTCGACCAGCGGACGCGAGGTCCGCGAGTGGTTGCAGATCGTCGAGGACGGGCCCACCTTCACCCGGCTCGAAGACCGCGTGCACTGGCTGCAGGACGACTACTCCCTGCCGCACGGCCACGCCACCGCCATCGCGCACGAGTACGACAAGGCACGCGCGGCTCGCCGCGTCAGCTAGCTACCCTGGGCCGGCTCAGCCGGCCGGCCAGCCCGATCAGTTGCGGCCCTGCAGGATCGCCAGCAGTCGGAGCAGCTCGAGGTAGAGCCAGACCAGCGACACCATCAGCCCGAACGACGCACGCCACGACTCCTGCTCGGGGATGCCGGCAGCGATGCCCTTCTCGATCATGTCGAAGTCGAGCACGAGCGTGAAGGCCGCAAGACCCACCCCGGCCGCGCACAGCAGCAGCCCGAGCCCGCCGACCCCGTAGAAGCCCCAGCCGCCGCCGACGCCGAAGAGGGAGGCGATCAGGCTGACCACGGCGATGCCCAGGTAGGAGATGATGGCGATCATCATCATCTTCTGGAAGCGCGGCGTGGCCCGAAGTCGCCCGGTCTTGTAGAGCGCCAGCATCACGCCGAAGGCGACCATCGTGCCGATGACCGCCTGCAGGACGATGTTCGACGGCTGGTGCGTGGCGTTCTCGACGTACGACTGGGACCACCAGCTGATCCCGCCGAGGAAGAACCCTTCGAGGGCCGCGTAGAGCATGATCAGCGGCGGGCTGGTGGTCCGCTTGACCGAGACGACCATGCCGATGACGAACGCGGCGATGGCTGCGACGAACATGAACGCCGGAGCCTGCTGGACGACGTACCAGCCGGCGACGGCAGCGGCAACCAGGATGGTGAACAGGATCCCGGTCTTGACCACGACGTCGTCGAGTGTCATCACCCGACCGTCGACCGCTCCGCGCCCGGGGCCGTCGTACATGTCCTGCAGGGTCTGGTTCGAGGGCGGGGCGTCGTGGAACGTCGCGTACTGCCGCTGACCGAACTCCCGGTTCAGAACCGGATTCCGGCTCTCCATGGCGGATCTCCTCTTTCGTGGGGAAGGCCGTTCGAGCCTACCCCGGCGCCCATAAGAGCAGCCTGAGAACCAGCCGCGTTCGCGATCAGCGCATCCACACTCGGCGCATCGACACTCAGCGCAGATCGACGGCGATCCGGCCGGAGTCGGCGGCGGCCTGGAGCGCGGCGTGGTCGCGCTCGTTCTGGTCTGCGTACCGCGCCGCGAACGACGCGAGCGCCCGGTCGAAGGCGTCGCCCCCGCCGAGGTAGGCCGCGATCGCGATCCGGTCCCCCGAGCGCGCGTGGGCGCGGGCCAGCGTCCAGGCACAGAGCCGCCCGTAGGCCGTCATCCCCTCGAGACGCATCTGCTCGATCTCGACCGAACCCTTCCAGTCCCGCAGCTGACGGAAGTAGAAGTCGCGCGAGGCGCCCTCGAGGTCTACGACGCGTTGCCAGCCCAGGAAGATGTCGCTGCTGGCCTGCATTAGCCGCTGACCGGCGACCACGCGCTGGCCCTCGTTGGCATACCGGCTCCGACGGGTGAAGCGTTGGAGCACCGACGGCTGCGCCTCCTTGACCTGCAGGATCAGCGGGTCGTCGCCGTCGCGGCCTAGCATCAGGGCCACCCACGCCCGGGTACCGACGCTGCCGACGCCGACCACCTTGCGCGCGAGCTCCACGTACCGGTAGTCGTCGAGCAGGTGCCTGCGGTCGCTGGCGAGCGACCGCGAGTAGCCGCGGAGCGCCGTGAGCACCTGGGCCTCGAGTCGGTGCGCATCGTCGGGTGCGAGGAGCTCCTCGACCGGTACGAGCAGCGGCGGGTCGCTCACGAACCGCGGCTCGCCGTCGACCATCCGCACCATCTTGGCGAACGCCTGCAGGTGGTCGCGCGTCTTCGCCTTGGCCAGGATCTTGTTGGTGCGCTTCAACATCACCGGATCGGAGCCCGACTGCAGGGTGGGCTTGAGCCGCTCGATGGTCATCGAGGCGTACCAGAGGTCGAGGTTTCGCATGAGGGCGAAGCCAGCCATCGCCTCGCGGTACTCG
>DAIPJR010000129.1:0-6160 GCA_036770165.1 Actinomycetes bacterium
CACGCCTGGTTGACCTCCCTCGCGGCGCCGTACCTCGGCGACGACCCGATCGAGCTCGGCAGCGGGCTCGGCGACTACGCGCAGACCTGGCTGGACGGCGGAACGCCCCGCATGACGGTCACCGAGGTCGACGCGTCCCGCCTCGCCCACCTGCGCGCCCGGTTCGCAGGCGACCCGCGGGTCGCGGTCACCTCGATCGACTTCCGTACGCCGCAGCCGGGCGAGCACTCGGCCTACGTGGCGTTCAACGTCCTCGAGCACATCCCCGACCACGTCGGCGCCCTCCGCGCGGCGCACACGCTGCTGCAGCCGGGCGGCGCGGTGTGCATGTTCGTCCCCGCCTTCGGGTTCGCGATGAGCCGGTTCGACCGGGCCGTCGGCCACGTCCGGCGCTACACCGTGCAGTCGATGACGGACGCGATGGTCGCGGCCGGCCTCGAGGTCGAGCTGGCGCACTACGTCAACCTCCCCGGACTGCCGGCCTGGTTCGTCGGCATGCGGCTGCTGCGTGCTACGCCCGGCGAGGGCAGGCTCCTGACCGTGTGGGACGGCCAGGTCGTCCCGAGGGCACGCCGCTGGGAGGCTCGGCACCGGCCTCCGTTCGGCCAGTCCGTCTTCGCGGTGGGCCGCGTCCCCCACGCCTAGGACCGGCCCCGTGCTCCGTCGCCCGAGGACCGGCACCGTCGTCTGGGCGGTCGTGGCCCTGCTGGTCTCGGTCGCCAGCCTCGTCGAGCGGTCGCGCATCCCGGTCTTCGTGTACGGGTCGAGCGAGGACGACCGGCTGTACCTCTCGCACGCGCTCTCGCTGATGCACCGTCACTGGCTAGGACCCTTCGGCCGGCTCACGCTCGCCAAGGGGGCGAGCTACCCGGTGTTCATCGCCGCCATGCACAAGCTGCGGCTGCCGCTCCCGATCGGCGAGCAGCTCACGTACCTGCTGGCTGCCGCCGCGGTCGCGGCCTGCCTGCTCCTGCTGACGCGCAGCGTCGCGGTTGCGGGTGCCGCCTACGTGCTCCTCGCGATGGACCCGGTCAACTTCGGCGTCGTCGACTCGCTGGTCTTCCGCGACGGCTGGTACTCATCGCTCACCGTGCTGTTCCTCGCCAGCACGTTCCTGGCAGTACAGGGCGCGACGACCTGTCGGAGCCGGCGGAGCTGGCTGTGGATCGCCCCGGCCGGCGTGGTCGCGGGCGTCAGCGGCGCTGCCTTCTGGCTGTGCCGCGAGGAGGGCCCGTGGTTGCTGCCGGCGCTGCTCGTGGTCGTGGTGGGGCCGCCGGCGGTCGAGCTCGGCCGAGGCGTCTTCCGCCGCGCCGGCCGACGGCCACGCCCTCGCCGGGTGCTGCTCCGCGCGGCCCGCGTCCTCGTCGCCGCCGGGCTGGTCGCCGTCTGCGCCGCGGTCCCGATCGTCGAGGTGGCGCGAACGAACCTGCACTACTACGGCGTCGGGCTGACCAACGACCTGACGACCGGCCAGTTCGCGAGGGCGTACGCGGACTGGACGCGGGTCGAGGCGGGGCCTTACCGGCCCGGGATCCCGATCTCGGCGGCGCAGCGGGCGGCCGTCTACGCGGTCAGCCCGGCCGCCAAGGTCCTCGAGCCTTCGCTGGAGAATCCGAAGAACGCATGGCTTGCGGTGACCTGCCGGGTGCTCCACATCTGCGACGACCTGCCGGGTGCGGTGAGCGTCTGGGCGTTCCGTGATGCGGCCACGAGCGCCGGCTTCTTCGACTCCGGCGCCGCGTCTCAGACGTTCTTCGCCACCCTCGACCAGCAGATCGAGACCGCGTGCGACTCGGGTGCTCTGCGGTGCACACGGCGGCTGCCCGTCTCCGTGCAGTCGCTGCAGCACTTCCGCCTCGGCCCGTTCCTGACGTCGGTCCGCGGCTCGGTGGCAGAGGTGATGGCGTCGCGCTACCTCGGCCCGGCGCTTCCACCCCCCCGTACGGTCCTGCCGGCCGTGCACGTCCTGTACGACGCCACCATCATCGGGATGCCGCGGACCGCGGCTGCGGTCGCTGCGCAGCGGGTGACGTACACGCGGGGCGCGGGCCAGCTGCGGTTGCTCGCGTCCGTCTACCGCGTCCTGGTCCCCGTGCTCGCCGTCCTCGGCCTGCTCGGGCTGCTGTGGTCCCTCGTACGGCCGAGGCGGTCGGACCTGGGCCTCGTCGTGCTCACCGTCGGCTTCTTCACCGCCGTCGTCAGCCGGCTGGCCTTCGTGGGGCTGCTGGACACCACCCAGTTCGGCACCGGCGGCGACGCTCGCTACCAGCTGCCCACGCACGCGACGCTGCTCGTCGCCGGGGTCACGGGGACGGTGCTGCTCGTCGCGCGAATCAGGTCCGTGCGCCCCCCCCGCCCCGCCGCGCCCGGCGGCCCCGACGACCAGCCCGTTGATCATGGGCAGATGGCCCCTGTTTCTTGATCCACATGGGCCATTCGCCCATGATCAACGCGGGCGGAGGGCGACTCGTACGGGGAACTTCTTGATGCCGTGCACGAAGTTGGACCGCATCACCTCGATCTGGCCGGCGAGCTCGATGGAGTCCAGCCGAGGCAGCAGCTCCTCGAACATGATCCGCAGCTCGAGGCGGGCGAGCGCGTTGCCCAGGCAGAAGTGCGGCCCACCCTTGCCGAACGTCACGTGGTCGTTCGGCGTGCGCGCCACGTCGAAGTCGTACGGGTCGACGAACACGTCCTCGTCCCGGTTGCCGGAGCCGAACCAGACGACCACCTTGTCGCCTGCCCTGACCTGCTTGCCGCGCAGCTCGACGTCGCGCGTCGCGGTGCGGCGGAAGTGGTGGACCGGCGTCGCCCACCGCAGGAACTCCTCGATCGCGACGGGCAGTAGGGACGGGTCCTCGCGCAGCCGGTCGAGCGCCTTCGGGTGCTCGATGAGGGCGCGCATCGAGTGCGAGATCGCGTGCCGCGTCGTCTCGTTCCCGGCGACGACGATCAGCAGGAAGTAGTTGTGGAAGTCCGTGTCCGAGAGCGGCACACCGTCCTCCGGCGGCCGGTTGATCATCTTGGAGACGAGGTCGTCGGCGTCGCCTCCGAGGCGCTGCGCGGCGAGCTCGCGACCGTACGCGAACACCTCGAGCGCCGCTGGTGAGCGGAACGGGAGCAGGCGGTAGGCCTCGGTGTCCTCCGAGTCGACCAGGGCATCGGAGTAGTCGGGGTCGGTGTTGCCGATCATGCGGTTGCCCCACGAGATCAGCTGCGGGGTGTCGGCGTCGGGTACGTCGAGCATCCGTGCGAGCACCCGGATCGGGAAGTCGGCGCTGATCTCCTTGACGAAGTCGAACTCGCCCCGCGGCAGGGCAGCGTCCAGGGTGGTCGCTGTCAGCCCGCGCAGGAACGTGCCGAAGTGCGCGACCGCCTTCGGCGTGAAGTCCTTCTGCAGCAACCGTCTCAGCGCCCAGTGCCGCGCGCCGTCTGTCTCCAGCATCGAGCGCCTGGTGTCGAGCTGCTCCTGGTCGAGCTCCTCCAGTGCGACGGCGCCCACCTCGGACGAGAACGTCGCGTCGTCGCGCAGGACGCGCACGATGTCCTCGTGCCGCGTGACCGCCCAGAACCCGTGGCCCGGCGCCGCCTCCTGCTGCCAGTGGACCGGGTCCTCGTGCCGCAGCACGTCGAACATCCCCCACATCGAGTCGTCGAGGAAGCGGTCGTGGTCGGCGAGGTCGACGTCTGCTAGCCGCATGCGGATCCTTCGGTCGCGTCGGGGCGTGGCCGGCTCGGGCCGCCGGTCACAGGTGGTAGGCGTACTCGCGGAACTCCCAGTCGGTCACCCAGGTACGGAACCGGTCCACCTCGGCGCGCTTGAAGTCGAGGTACGCGTCGACGAACTGCCCGCCGAGGACCTCGCCGAGCGCCTGGTCGGCGGCCAGGGCGTCGAGGGCCGCCTCGAACGACGAGGGCAACGGCTCTGCGGCCGCCGGGTCGTACCCGTACCCCTCCAGCGGAGCCGGCGCGGTCAGCCCTTCCTTGACCCCCAGGTACATCGCCCCGAGGACGGCGGCGGCGATGAGGTAGGCGTTCGCCGACGCGTCGCCCAGGCGGACCTCGAGGCGCGCGCTCGACCCGCGCTCTGGCGGGATGCGGACCATCGCGCTGCGGTTGTCGAGGCCCCAGTCGATGAGGAACGGCGCGAGGCTGTCCGGGCGCAGGCGCTTGAACGCGTTGACCGTGGGGTTGGCCAGCGCGGCGATCGCGGGGGCGTGCCGCAGGACGCCGGCGACGGCCTGGTGCGCCAGCTCGGAGAGGCCGTGCGCGCCGTCAGGGTCACCCATGAGGTTCGCGCCAGCCTCGCCGACCAGGGAGACGTGCAGGTGGAAGCCGGAGCCGCCCTCGTCGTTGAACGGCCGGCCCATGAACGTGGCCAGCAGGCCGCGCTCGCGGGCCAGCTCCTTGACCGCGGCCCGCAGCCGGAACGCACGGTCGGCCGCGTCGAGCGCCCCTGAGTGCAGCAGGTTGATCTCGAACTGGCCGCTGCAGAACTCGTGGTTGGCCGCCGTGGCGTTGACGCCGAGCGCCTTGATCTGCCGGAGCATGGAGACCAGCAGGTTGTCGGGGTCTCCCCGCCGGCCGACGACGTAGACGTTGCCCTGCGCCTCGCCGTACCTGCGCCACGCCGACGACGTCAGCGGGTCCCCGTCACCGGTACGTTCCAGCAGGAAGAACTCGAGCTCGGGTCCCATCACGCCGGTGAGGCCGATCTCCTGGCACAGTCCGACGACGCGACGCAGCACCGAGCGTGGGGAGTCGGGGCACAGCACCGGGTGCCCGTGCCCCATCGGGTCGGCCTCGTAGGCGTCGCCGATGCACTGCGCGACCCCCGGCTCCCAGGGCAGCGGCGCGAGGGTCGACAGGTCCGGGTAGACGATGATGTCCGGCAGCCCGGAGGCGAGCCCTCCGGCGACCGGAGTGACGTCGCCCAGCGGCGTCGTGTGGTAGATCGCCCGGCAGAACGCGAGCCCGTGCTCCATCACGTTGGGCAGGGCGTCGACGGGGATGTCACGGCCGCGATCGGTCCCGAAGAAGTCCGGGTAGACGACGCGCACGACATCGACACCCTGGTCGACCAGCCGGCCGACGGCCTCGCGGGCGGCGATGTTCTGCTGAACCGTCACGGATGCTTCCTCCGGTCGACCGGCATGTCGTTTGGGTCCGAACCATACTGTGCTCGTTGGTCGCAGACAATGACGCAGACAATGACGCTGTCAGGGCGACCAGCATGTCTGCAGCGGCGCAAAATGGCGCGCTATCGTACGGGTCCGAACGAGTCGGCAGGGAGGCTGCGATGACGGTCCACGGGTTCTTCCCGCCGCGCACGGCCGCCGGACGGGCCGCCCTGCTCCCCGCGCCGCCCTGGTACTACTCCGGCGACCTCCTCACCTTCGAGTACCGCACCGACCCCGCACGGGTGGCCGAGCTGCTGCCCGCGCCGCTCGCGCCGGCCCCCGACGACCCCGGCGCCGTCGCGCTCATCTGGGCCGACTGGCAGTCGTGCTCGGGCAGCCAGGACGAGCTCCTCGACCCGGTCCGCAGCCAGTACAAGGAGTGCTTCGTCGTCGTCCGCTGCTCGTACGAGGGCCGCACCTACTCGCGCTGCGTCTACATCTGGGTCGACAAGGACTTCGCGATCGCGCGCGGGCTGCACCAGGGCTACCCGAAGAAGCTCGGCTCGATCCACCAGACCAGGCCGCACCCGTACGGGCAGGCAGCGCCTCGGGTCGATGCGGGCGGACGCTTCGGTGGGACGCTCGCCGCCGGCGACCGGCGGCTCGCCCAGGCGACCACGACGCTGACCGGACCGGCAGAGAGCAACGGCTTCGTGAACGCCCACCCGATGGCCCACCACCGGTGGCTGCCGTCCATCGAGAACGGCGCGCCGCCCTCGCTGGACGAGCTGGTCGAGAGCGGCGCCGCATCGTTCGAGGGTGGGCCGGTCTGGGCGGGTTCGGTGGACTCCTTCGAGCTGTTCGAGTCGCCGACCGAGGAGCTGCACCGGCTCGTGCCCGTCGAGATGATCGGCGCCTACTACCGCCAGGTCGGCGTCGTCTGGGACGGCGGCCGCACCCTGCTCGACCGCCGTTCGGCGCCCGCACCCCCGCCCTCCCCGCCCTCCCCGCCCTCCCCGACCTCCGCGTGGTCGCGGCGT
>DAIPJR010000130.1:0-2009 GCA_036770165.1 Actinomycetes bacterium
GGGGCGGCTGGCCGTCGTCGCGACCCGTCTTGCCCTGCGGCTGGCGGCCGGCGGCGGGTGGCGGGACACCGCCATCGCCCTTCCCGACGGGCGCTGGCGCGACCTGCTCACCGACGAGGTCCGCACCGTCTCCGGCGGGATCGCGGCCGCCGACCTGCTCGCCTCGTGGCCGGTGGCCCTGCTGGTCAAGGACTGACGCGGGCGTGCGGATCTCGGTATGGGCACCCCACGCGCAGACGGTCTGGGTCTACGTCGTCGGACGCGGCGAGCACGTCCTGCTGCCAGACCCCGGCAAGCCCGGCTGGTACGCCGCCGACATCGCCGAGCTGGAGCACGGCGTCGACTACCGGCTGGTCCTGGACGACAACGACCCGTTGCCCGACCCGCGGGCCCGGCACCTGCCCCTCGGCGTGCACGGTCCCGCCCGCGCGTGGGACCCGGCCCGGTTCTCGTGGACCGACGACGGCTGGACCGGGCGGTCCCTGGCCGCGGCGTCCCTGGTCTACGAGCTGCATGTCGGCACCTTCACCCGAGCCGGGACGCTGGACTCGGCCGTCGAGCGCCTGCCGCACCTGGTCGACCTCGGCGTCACGCACGTCGAGCTGATGCCGCTGGCCGGGTTCGACGGGCCGCGCGGGTGGGGCTACGACGGCGTCACCCTCGAGTCGGTCCACGTCCCGTACGGCGGGCCGGACGCGCTCTGCCGTCTCGTGGACGCGGCGCACGGCGCAGGGCTCGCCGTGCTCGTCGACGTCGTGCACAACCACCTCGGTCCGAGCGGCAACTACTGGCAGCTGTTCGGACCGTTCATGACCGACCGCCACCTGACCCCGTGGGGTGATGCGGTCAACCTGGACGCCCCCGGGTCCGACGACGTGCGGGCGATCCTGCTGGGCAGCACGACCGGGCTCGTCCGCGACTTCCACCTCGACGGGCTGCGGCTCGACGCCGTGCACGAGTTCCGCGACGACCGGGCCCGCCCGTACCTCGAGGAGCTGGCCGACGTCGTGGCCGGGCTGTCGACCGAGCTGGGCCGCCCCCTCGCGCTGGTGGCGGAGTCCGACCGCAACGACCCGCGCACGATCCGGCCGACGCAGGCCGGCGGCCTCGGGATGACCGCGCAGTGGGCCGACGACGTCCACCATGCGCTGCACTGGCTGCTCACCGGGGAGAGCCAGGGCTACTACGCGGACTTCGCGTCCTGCGCCGCCGCCGCGCACGCTCTCGAGCACGGCTTCCACCACGACGGTCGGTGGTCCACGTTCCGCGGCCGGACGCACGGGCGGGCGGTCGACTGGTCCGAGATCGATCCGTGGCGGCTGGTCTGCGCGCTGCAGACGCACGACCAGGTGGGCAACCGGGCCGAGGGCGAGCGGCTCGGCAGCCTCGTCGCGCAGGACCGGCTGGCCGCGGGCGCCGCGCTGCTGCTCTCCCTCCCGTACACGCCCATGCTGTTCATGGGCGAGGAGTGGGGCGCCCGGACCCCGTGGCTCTTCTTCACCTCGTTCCCCGGCGAGGAGCTCGGCGACGCGGTCACCGAAGGGCGCCGGCAGGAGTTCGAGACGCACGGCTGGGCCGGCTCCGACGTCCCGGACCCGCAGGCGCCCGAGACCTTCTGGGTCTCCAAGCTGGACTGGTCGGAGGCGGAGCTCGACGACCGTGCCGACCTGTACCGGTGGTACCGCGCCCTCGTCGAGCTGCGGCGCACGGAGCCGAGCTTCGGCCCCGGTTCGGCGCTCCCCGGAGCCAAGACGGCGGGCGGCGTGGTCTGCGCGTGGGGCGAGGACCCGGGCGGGCGGCCGGAGTGGTTCATGGTCGAGCGCGACGGCTGGCGGACCGCGGTCAACCTGTCCGACCGCCCGATACGGGTGCCGCTCGGACTGGCCGCGGACGGGGCCGCCGAGGTACGGCTCGCGCTCGGCGACGATGACCCGTCCCCCGCGCTCGGCCAGCCCGGCGGCGGCGGCCAGGCCGGCGATGCCGGCGCCGACGACGACCGCGTGCGGCCG
>DAIPJR010000130.1:2019-6135 GCA_036770165.1 Actinomycetes bacterium
TCCGGCGCGGCTGCCGGTGGCGAAGCGGTCGAGCTGGTGGCCGAGACCTTGACGCTGCCGCCGGGCGGCGTCGCCGTCATCCGCGCCGGCTGACCGCGCGCCGCTGTGGCGTGGCCCAAACCGGGCCAGGTTGGCCGGCCTGCTGGCCAACCGGCGTCCGTTTCAGCCAAGGTCGCCCCGGGAATGAGACAGGGCCCCTCGGAGTATGAGTCCGAGGGGCCCTGATCAGACCGTCCGCCACCCCGCCGGTTGCCCGGCTGGATCTTGCCGCCGCGACGAGCGTCCGACCGTGTTTTCCAGTTACCTGGTCGCGCAGCCGGGGCGATCTCCCAGTCGGTCCGCACCCTCCCTCTGCGCCGTCGCGCGCAGCCCGCCGAGTTGCCTCAACAGGGCGGAAGAGCCGATCTCCGTCCGGTCCGCCTTCGCTTCCGCACCGGTGTCAGGTTGCCCTGTCCTTGGCGCTTCCGTGAGGACGTGTCGCAGAGTCAATCCCCGTCCCGCACGGCGCACAAGTGTTTCCAGCAAACAATTTTCGGGCGCCCGATGTCCACAGCACGGTCCACAGGTCCACGCGCTCGCGCACTCCCTTTCCCACAGCCCTGTGCACAAGATTCGTGGACACCGAACCCCAGCGTGGGTCAGCTCAGGCGGACCTCGATCACTCGCGTCCCCCAGTTGTTGACCTTGGTGGTCGTCTGGCTGCCCACCGTCGGGATGTACTCGGTGGCGAGCCAGGCCGAGTCCGAGGACCAGTCGGGCACTGCGAACGAGTAGTCGCCCCAGCGGGTGGCGGTCTTGTCGTACGGCCCCGTGCCGGCCGCCGCGACGACCGGCGGCCCGAAGCTGCTGCCACCGGCCGGGAGGACCGAGTAGGCGGCGCTCGGGAAGCTGTCCTTGCCGGTCAGCGTGAACACCATGGCCGCGTTGCCGGCCGCGTCCGGCTGGATGGCCGGGTACAGCAGCGCGTGGCCAGGGCTCGCGAGGTAGCCCTGCCGTACCCATCCGGTGGTCAGCTCCCCCGCGGTGATGTGCGGACGCAGCTGGAACCAGGCGATGCCCGTACGGTCTGCCGAGTCGCCGGCCGGCCGAAGTCCTGTCCCCAGCTCGCCCCAGAGCGTGCCGCCGACGTACGAGGCCTGCTGCATGCGGTCGTCACCCGGGTCGAGGGTGCTCGACGACCCGCGCTGCTGGGCGGGCGGCCCCAGGCTGTAGGCCTCCGAGCCGACCACCATCTTCGACAGGGTGGGCGAACCCCCGGTCGCGACCTTGCCGCGGTCGGTCATGGCCCACAGGCCGATCCGGTGGTCACCCGTACCGTTCGGGTCGAGCGAGCTGAGGAAGTACTCGGCGTCGGGCGTGCCGATCGACAGCGCCGGCTGCGGCGCACCGGAGACGGCGCCGCCGAGTCGCAGGTTGCCGAACCGGACGAAGTGCGCCTTCGGCACGCCGCTCACGAGGTCGGCCTTGGAGATCGCGTAGATCTCGCCGCCGTAGAACTGCGGCCCGTTGATCGAGAACTCGTCGGTCGTCACGTACAGGTTCGTCTGGTCGATCCCGATCCGCGGCTGGTCCCCGAAGCACGGGCAGCCGGCGAGGTTGGGCTCGCCGTCACGACCGTCGAAGGTCGTGTCGATCTGGTACTCCGTCCACAGCCCGGTGGGGTCGCTGCTCGGGTTGACCGCGATGTCGATCCGCCCCTCGGTGAACGTGCTGTTGAGGAACAGGATCGTCGCGAACCAGGCGTGCGTCGTCGGGTCGTACCAGCACCGCGGGTCGCTGGTGAACTCCTTGCCGCCCTCGTCGAAGATCTCGTTGACGTTGAACGGTCCGCGCAGCGACGTCCCGTTGGTGCGGTAGATGCGATAGGCGGAGTTGACCGGTTCGAGGACGAATCCGGCGCCCGCGCAGAGCCCCTGGTCGGGTGGTTCGAACGTCGCGTTGAAGTTGGTGAACTGGCTGTCCTTGCTGCTCGTGCCATTGAAGTTCTGCAGCAGCCGGCCGAGAGCAGCGTTGGCGACCGGGGACGAGGTCGAGGCCGCTGCACCGGCGGTCGGTACGGCCGCAGCCGCCTGCCCTGTCGGACGGGTCGACCGCGCGCCGCGCGCACGGGTCGGCACGGCGGCCGCCGAGCTCGCAGACGCAGCCTGCCGCTGGACGCGCGGCGCCAGTGCCGGCTGCCCGGTCTGCGACGTCACTGCACCCACGGCAATCGTGCCGCCGGTGCCGCCGGACGTGGCAACGGTGGCCAGCGCGGGTATGCCGGTGGCGACCAGCAGGCCGGCGCCGGCGACTGTGACGACGGCAAGTGCCCGCATGCGGGTGTGCCTCATAGCTGCCCCTCGGGTTCGGGCGTCGACGGTGACGCCTGGCCGAGTATCCATCCGGGGACCCGCCCACCCCAGGGGGTCGAAGGATGAAACTCGGAGCGTCACGGGTGGTTGGCGCTGCGTGGCCGGACCGGGCAAGGGATGATGGCCGGATGGTCATCGAGCACGGCGCCATCAACGTGGTCCCAGGGCAGGAGGCCGCCTTCGAGGCGGCCTACGCCGAGGCGGCCAAGGTGATCGCCCAGTCGCCAGGGTTCCAGTTCGTCCGCCTCTCCCGCGGCATCGAGCGTCCGTCGGCCTACCTGCTGCTCGTCGGGTGGGACAGCGTCGACGACCACGTGATGGGGTTCCGCGGGTCGGACCTCTTCCGGCAGTGGCGCGCCCTCATCGGGCCGTACTTCGACGGCGATCCTGTCGTCGAGCACTACGAGGGTGACATCACCGGCCTGTAGCGAGGACGCTGGCGCCATGGAGCCGACCGCGGATCGCTCGCCACGCCAGGTCAAGGTCGCTGCCGTCCAGGCGACGCCGGTCTTCCTCGACCGCGCGGCCACGACCGACAAGGCGTGCGCCCTCGTCGCCGAGGCCGGTGCGGCCGGCGCATCGCTGGTCGTGTTCCCCGAGACGTTCATCCCCACCTACCCGGACTGGGTCTGGCGGCGGCCGGCCTGGGACGACGGTGCCTTCGTCGAGCGGCTGTACGACAACTCGGTCGCCATCCCCGGCCCGACCGTCGACCAGCTCTCCGCGGCGGCCAAGGACGCCGGTGCCTACGTGGCCATGGGGATCAACGAGATCGAGGGCGGCACCCTCTACAACACCTTGCTGTACCTCGGTCCCGACGGTGGAGTCCTCGGACGGCACCGCAAGCTCATGCCGACCGGTGGCGAGCGCACGGTGTGGGGCATGGGCGACGGCTCGACCCTCGGAGTCGTCCAGACCCCGTTCGGCGTCCTGGGCGGGCTGATCTGCTGGGAGAACTACATGCCGCTCGCCCGGGCCGCGATGTACGCGCAGGGCGTCGAGGTCTACGTCGCACCCACGTGGGACAACTCCGACACCTGGGTGGCGACCCTGCGGCACATCGCCAAGGAAGGGCGCTGCTACGTCATCGGCTGCTCGCCGCTGCTGCGCGGCAGCGACGTGCCCGCCGAGCTCCGCGGTGACGAGTACGGAGGCGACGACGACTGGCTGAGCCGGGGGTTCAGCACCATCGTCGCGCCCGGCGGAGACATCCTCGCCGGCCCGCTGAGCGAGCGCGAAGGCATCCTGTACGCCGACATCGACACCGCGACGATCGGGCCGCAGCGACGGCAGTTCGACCCGGTCGGGCACTACGCGCGGCCCGACGTGCTGCGCCTCAGCGTGGACACCACCCGGCGTGACGCCGTCTCGTTCCGGAGCGACGCCGCTCAGGCCTAGGCTGCCGCGCGTGCCTCGTCCCGCTCCTGACCGGTGGGTCAGTCCGATCCTGCTGGTCCTGGCGGTGACGGACTCGGCCGGCTACAGCATCATCGGCCCGGTCCTGCCGGCACTGGGGCGTTCGACCGGCGCATCCGTGACCACGCTGAGCCTGCTCGCCGCGTGCTTCCCGCTGGCCATGCTCGGCGGCCTGATCCTGGCCGGCCGGCTCGGCAGCTCGGGGCGTACCCGCGGCGCTCTGCTGCTCGGGCTCGCGCTGCTCGTGGGCGGGAGCCTCGCCTTCGGCGGAGCGGGCAGCCTGCCGATGCTGTTCGCGGCCCGGTCCGTCATGGGCGTCGGCTCCGGCTGCCTCTGGATCGGGCTGACC
>DAIPJR010000131.1:0-6134 GCA_036770165.1 Actinomycetes bacterium
TGCAGACTCGACAGCATTCGCCATTCTGCTCGCCGCCTCCGCAGGCGAGACGCCGGCCCGGGTGAGCCGGCGCATGGTCTCGAGGCGGGCGACGTCGCTCGGGCCGTACCGCCGGTGCGCCCCTGTCGCGTGCTCGGACGGACCGAGGCCGTAGCGGCGGTCCCAGGTGCGCAGCGTGGCCGGAGCCACCCCGAGGCGGCGCGCCACGGCAGCCACCGTCAGCAGCGCCGCCGGGAGCGGCGATGCCGGCGACGTCATGGAGTCCATTGTCGAACATTGTCGAACCGGCTCGCCCCCGCCGCCACCGGACGCCCCTCGTGCCGAACCCATCCGGTCCGGGAACCGTTCCGAAGTACGAGGTGAAGGATCTGTCTCCTCCCCTCACGTTGACCAACTTATGAAGCGGTTGTACGGTCAGGGACAGGGCTCGTCGAACGAACCCCCCTCGAACGCACGTCAGCAGCAGGGAGCGATCGGCATGGCAGACCTCTCACGGCTCCCCGGTCCCAACGCGGACCTGTGGGACTGGCAGCTCCAGTCGGCTTGCCGGACCGCCGACCCCGACCTGTTCTTCCACCCCGAGGGCGAGCGCGGGCCCACCCGCAGCAACCGCGAGAAGGCCGCCAAGGAGATCTGCTCCGGTTGCCCGGTGCTCGTCCAGTGCCGGCGGCACGCGCTCGAGGTGCGCGAGCCGTACGGGGTGTGGGGCGGGCTCTCCGAGGACGACCGCGAGGCGTTCTACGCACTGCCGGGATCGCCCGCGCGACGCCTGGCAGCCGTCAGCTGACCCTTGCCCACCTCACGAGCGAAGGCCCGGCAACCCCTTTTTCGGGAGTGCCGGGCCTTCGTCCGTGCGGTGCGGGTGAGCGCCTAGTGGCTGTGGCCACCATGGCTGTGGCCCGCGTCGGGCTCCTCGTCGGCCGGCTTCTCGACCACGAGCGTCTCGGTCGTGAGCAGCAGGGCAGCGATGGACGCCGCGTTCTGCAGCGCCGACCGAGTCACCTTGACCGGGTCGATGACGCCGGCCGCGATGAGGTCGCCGTACTCGCCGGTCGCGGCGTTGAGGCCGTGCCCGAGCGGGAGGTCGGCGACGCGGGCGACGACGACGTAGCCCTCGAGGCCGGCGTTCTCGGCGATCCAGCGCAGCGGCTCGACGACCGACTTGCGGACGATCGCCACGCCCGTCGCCTCGTCGCCGGTGAGCCCGAGGTCACCGTCGAGCGCCGGGATGGCCTGGATGAGGGCGGCGCCGCCTCCGGCGACGATGCCCTCCTCGATCGCAGCACGGGTGGCCGAGATCGCGTCCTCGATCCGGTGCTTGCGCTCCTTGAGCTCGACCTCGGTGTGCGCGCCGACCTTGATGACGCAGACGCCGCCGGCCAGCTTGGCGAGCCGCTCCTGCAGCTTCTCCTTGTCCCAGTCCGAGTCGCTGTTCTCGATCTCGCGGCGGATCTGGGCGACGCGGTCGGTGACCGCGGTGGACTCGCCGGCCCCCTCGATGATCGTGGTGTCGTCCTTGGTCACGATCACCTTGCGGGCCTTGCCGAGCACCTCGAGGCCCACCTGGTCGAGCTTGAGCCCGACCTCGGGGGCGACGACCTGCGCGCCGGTCAGCACGGCCAGGTCCTCGAGCATCGCCTTGCGGCGGTCACCGAACGCCGGGGCCTTCACGGCCACGCCGGTGAACAGGCCGCGGATCTTGTTGACCACGAGCGTCGAGAGCGCCTCGCCGTCGACGTCCTCGGCCACGATGAGCAGCGGCTTGCCGGCCTGCACGACCTTCTCCAGCAGCGGCAGCAGGTCCGAGACCGACGAGATCTTGCCCTGGTGGAGCAGGATGAACGGGTCCTCGAGCGAGGCTTCCATGCGCTCGGGGTCGGTGACCATGTACGGCGAGATGTAGCCCTTGTCGAACTGCATGCCCTCGGTGAACTCGAGCTCTACACCGGTCGTGCTGGACTCGTCGACGGTGATGACGCCGTCCTTGCCGACCTTGTCGAACGCCTCGGCGATGAAGTCGCCGATCTCCGGGTCCTGCGCGGAGATCGTGGCGACCGCCGCCATGTCCGACTTCGTCTCGACCGGGCGCGCCGACTCGACCAGCCGGTCGCTCATAGCGACGACGGCGGCCTCGATGCCACGCTTGATACCCATCGGGGCACCGCCGGCGGTGACCACGCGCAGACCTTCGCGGACCATGGCCTGTGCCAGCACCGTCGCGGTCGTCGTGCCGTCACCGGCGACGTCGTTGGTCTTGGTGGCGACCTCCTTGGCGAGCTGGGCGCCGAGGTTCTCGTACGGGTTGCTGAGCTCGATCTCGCGGGCGATGGTCACGCCGTCGTTCGTGATCGTCGGCGCACCGAACTTCTTGTCGATCACGACGTTGCGGCCCTTGGGGCCGAGCGTGACCTTGACGGCGTTGGCGAGGGCGTCGACACCGCGCTGAAGGCTGCGGCGGGCGTTCTCGTCGAACTCGAGGATCTTGGCCATTCTGGCGGGGTTCCCTTTCGTGGGTGGTGCGGAGCGAGATCGCCCCGGGAGCCCGGTGGTGCTGGGCCGCCCGGGGCGTTGTCGCGCAGCAGTCGAACAGGGTGGAGCCGGGGATCAGCTCTCGAGGACGGCGAGCACGTCACGCGAGGACAGGATGAGGTATTCCTCACCGTTGTACTTCACCTCGGTGCCGCCGTACTTGCTGTAGATCACCTTGTCGCCGACCTTGATGTCGAGCGGGAGCCGCTGACCGTCCTCGAAGCGACCCGGACCGACAGCGAGAACCTCGCCCTCCTGGGGCTTCTCCTTGGCGGTGTCGGGGATCACGAGGCCCGACGCGGTGGTCTGCTCGGCTTCGACCGACTTGACGAGGATGCGATCCTCGAGCGGCTTGATGGAGACCGACACGGTTGGTTTACCTCCGACGATTCGTCTGTTTGGAGGCGACCGCGGGCCTGTCGTCGCGGGGCCAGGCCCGGTGTCGCTTGGTTGGGACGCTGGCACACTCGGGGTGAGAGTGCCAACGTCGAACACACTAGGCAACCGTTAGCACTCCGTCAACCCGAGTGCCAGCAGCACGTAGGGTTGGAGCGCGAGGGAGAGGCGGCCAGGTGGCGGAGCTGCGTACCGCGGAGGGGCGGGCCCTGCTCGCCGCCGCCGTACGCGGGCTGGACGCGGGCGACGACGTGCTGCCCCTCGCGACGGCGCTTCGGGCCGACGGTTCCGACCCCGCGCTGGTCGCCGTGGCACTGACCCAGGCGCGGCTGCGGATCCGCGCACGGGCGAAGTTCGGGGTGGACGCCGACCGGATGTACTGGACCGCGGCCGGGCTCGAGCAGGCCACGCGGGCGTCGGTGGCGGCGCACCGCGCCGAACGGTACGCCCGGGTGGCGCCGCACCTGCTGGCCGACCTGTGCTGCGGCGTCGGCGGCGATCTCGTGGCCTTCGCGCGGGCCGGTCTCGAGGTGCTGGGCGTCGACCACGACCCGGCGACCGTCGCCGTCGCCCGCGCCAACGTCGACGAGCTCGACCTGGCGGCCCGGGTGGACGTACGGCAGGACGACGTGACCACGACCGACCTCACCGGGTGCGATGCCGCGTTCATCGACCCGTCCAGGCGGACCGCATCGGGGCGCCGCCGCTTCGATCCCGAGGGCTACTCGCCGCCGTTGTCGTACTCGCTCGCGCTGGCCGGCCGCATACCCGCCACCGGGCTCAAGGTCGCACCAGGGATCCCGCACGAGCTCGTGCCGGCGGCCGCCGAGGTCGAGTGGGTCTCCGTGGGCGGCCACGTCAAGGAGGCGGCGCTGTGGTTCGGCCCGCTGACCGACGCAGCCGGCCGCCGGCGCGCGACCCTGCTCCCCGCCGACGGCACGGGCACCACGGGCACCACGGGCGGCTCAGCCGTGACGCTGCTGGACGACCCCACCCTCGGGGCGCCTCCCGTCGCTGCGGCCGGGCGGTACCTCCACGAGCCGGACGGCGCGGGCATCCGGGCCGGCCTGGTCGCCGAGGTCGCCGACCTCCTCGACGGGTGGCTCCTCGACCCGACGATCGCGTACGTGAGCACCGACTCCGAGGCCAGGTCGCCGTACACGCGGCGCTACGCGGTCGAGGAGGTCGTACCGTTCCAGCTCAAGCGGCTGCGCGCCCTCCTGCACGCCAGGGGGGTCGGCGACGTCGTGGTCAAGAAGCGCGGCACCGCGGTCGAGCCGGAGGAGCTGCGGCGGCGGCTGCGGCTGTCCGGCGACGGCCCGACGCGCACCCTGGTGCTCACCCGGGTGTCCGGCGCACCTCTCGTCCTCGTCTGCGACCCCGCGCCATGACTGACCTGCCCCGGCTCCTTCCTGGCCGAGACAGACGCCGGTTGGCCAGCCGGCCGGGCAACCCGCCCCGGTTTCAGCCAAGCCGGGCGAGGACCAGGTCAGGCCAGGACCTGGGTGACCGGCATCGAGGAGTCGGCGGCATGGTCGAGGGCCGACGGTGCCCGGCCGCGGCGTACCAGCTCGGCGCCGAGCGCCGCCACCATCGCCCCGTTGTCCGTGCACAGGCCGGGGCGGGGCACCCGCAGCCGGACCCCGGCGGCCGCGCACCGCTCCTCCGCCACGAGGCGCAGCCGGGAGTTCGCAGCGACCCCGCCGCCGAGGACGAGGTCGGCGGTCCCGTGCTCGCGTGCGGCGCGCACGGCCTTGGCGGTGAGCACGTCGACGACCGCCTCCTGGAAGGCGGCGGCGACATCGGCGACGGGTACCGGTTCGCCGTCGCGCTCCCGCAGCTCGACCCACCGCGCGACGGCCGTCTTGAGGCCGGAGAACGAGAAGTCGAACCGGTGCTCGGCCCCGTCGGCCAGGTCCCGCGGCCCCATCAGGCCGCGCGGGAACGCGATCGACGCGGGGTCGCCCTCGCGGGCCGCCCGGTCGACGTAGGGCCCGCCGGGGAAGGGCAGGCCGAGCACGCGCGCCACCTTGTCGAAGGCCTCGCCGGCCGCGTCGTCCATGGTCTGGCCGAGCTTGCGCACGTCGGAGGTCACGTCGGGTACGAGCAGCAAGGACGAGTGGCCGCCGCTGACGAGGAGGGCCAGCGTCGGCTCCGGCAGGAGGCCGTGCTCGAGCTGGTCGACGGCGACGTGGGCGGCAAGGTGGTTCACGCCGTACAGCGGCCTTCCCAGAGCCAGCGCGAGCGCCTTGGCAGCGGCGTCTCCGACGAGCAGGGCGCCGGCGAGCCCCGGGCCCGCCGTGACCGCGAGGGCGTCGACGTCGCCGAGCCGGATGCCCGCGGTCGAGCAGGCGCGCTCGATCATCGGGACCATCGCCTCGAGGTGCGCCCGGCTGGCCACCTCGGGTACGACCCCCCCGAAGCGTTCGTGCTCGGCGACGCTGGACGCCACGGCGTCGGCCAGCAGCGTGGTACCGCGGACGATGCCGACGCCCGTCTCGTCGCAGGACGTCTCGATACCGAGAACCAGCGGGCCGTCGCTCACGAGGGCAGCCGCAGTCGCATGACGAGCGCGTCGAGACCCGGCCCGTAGTAGCCGCGGCGTACCGAGATCCGTTCGAAGCCTGTTGCCGCATAGAGGGATTGGGCGGCGATGTTGTCGTCGCGCACCTCGAGCAGCACCTGCGAGCAGCCGCGGCGTCGGGCTTCGGCCAGGAGCTCGTCGAGCAGCTGCCGGCCGAGTCCCTCGCCCTGCCGGTCGAGGCGCACGGCCACGGTCTGCACGTCGGCCTCGCCCTGCACGACGACCAGGCCGGCGTACCCGACGATCGACCCGCCGGACTCGGCCACCACGTAGTAGCGCGTCTCGGGCACGCCGGCCAGCTCGGACCAGAACCCGGCGGCAGTCCACGGGTCTGCCGAGAACACGGCACCCTCGATGGCCAGGACCGGTTCGACGTCCCACCAGCGCATCGGTCGCAGCGTCGCCGCAGGCGCGGGCGCGGGACCCGGGTGAGCCGTGGTCACGCGAGCACCCGCTTGCGCCCGCTCGGCGGCGTGGCGTCCGGGCGTCGCAGGTACAGCGGGTACGCCGGGAGCAGCTCGCCACCCGTCGACATCCGGTGGACCGCGACCTCCGCCAGGGCACCCGCCGAGAGCGTCGCCGCCTGCCCGTCGGCGAAGTCGTACAGCTCCGTCCCGGGACCCAC
>DAIPJR010000132.1:0-6096 GCA_036770165.1 Actinomycetes bacterium
CTGCGTGGAACCGTTCCAGCACCCCGCGCCGGTCCGGGTCCGGCACCACCAGGGCGCCGAAGGCTTCGGTGATCTGGGCCTGCGGGTACCGGTACGCACCGAGCGCACTGCCCACCGCCAGGATCCGCGTCACCCCGGCATCGTCGCACGGGTGCGGCCGGACCGCCGGTCAGCCGGTCAGCCGGCCGACGGCTCGAGCTCGCGGGCGCGCTCCGTGATGGCGTCGGCCGGCTCGACGAGGTCGTCCTCCGGCTCGGCGGCGTCGGCCTGCTCGGTGACGAAGTGGCTGATCGACATCTCTGTACGTACGGCGAGGTCGGCGATCTCTCGGGCGCTGGAGGCGGACTGCTTGGCACCGGCGGCGAACTGCCGCGCGCTGGCGCTGACCTCGGCCATCGCCTGGACGACCTGCTCGCTCGCGGAGCGCTGCTGCTGCGTCGCGGACGAGATCTCGCGCGCGGCTGTCGTCGACGTGCCGACCAGCGACGCGATGCGCTCGAGCGAGGATGCCGCCGACCTGGCCTGCTGGGTCACGGCCTGCACGGAGTGCGAGCCCTGGGCCGAAGCGTCGACCGCCCGCCGCGCTCGGCCGGAGATGTCGGTGATGATGCCCTGGATCAGGACCGTGGACTCCTGCGAGCGCTCGGCCAGCCGCCGGATCTCGGCCGCCACCACGGCGAAGCCGCGCCCGTGCTCCCCCGCCCGCGCCGCCTCGATCGCCGCGTTCAGCGCCAGCAGGTTGGTCTGGTCGGACAGCTCGTCGATGATCGCGAGGATGTCGCCGATCTCGGTGATCTTCTCGCCCAGGCCCTCGCACACCTCGGCGATGAACCCGACCTGGGTGCTCACCGCCTCGATCGCCGACACGGACTCCTCGACCGCGTCCCGTCCCTCGATCGTGGTCGCCAGCGTCCGCTCGGCGACATCGGCCACCGCCCGGGAGTTCTCGGCGATCTGCTCGGCGGTCGCAGCCAGCTCGGCGATCGTCGCCGTCGTCTCGGTCACGACCGCTGACTGCTGGCTGGCCGACGAGGCTTGCTGCGTCGAGGCTGCGTGCAGCTCGGTGGCGGCTGCGTTCAGCTGGCTGCTGTTCACCTGTGCTTGTGCCACCAGCTCACGCAGGGACTCCAGCGTCTGGTCGAAGGACGCGGCCAGCCCGGTCATCACCTCGTCGCCCAGCTCGACGTCCAGACGCGTGGCGAGGTTCCCCTCCGATGCGCGTGCCAGGGCACCGGTGAGCTCGTCCATGCCGGCGGCGAAGCGGTCCCGCTCGCGACGCACCGCGGCCGCCTGCTCAGCGGCCTCGCGCCGTACTCGCACGTACGTGACGACGGCGAGCAGGAGGAACAGCAGACCGGCCAGGGCCAGCATGCGGAGTGCGGGCGACAGCGCCGTTCCCACACCGGCCGCAGGGAGCGGCCCGTCCGAGACCACGGCGAGCCAGCCGAGCCCGCCCGAACTCGTAACACTTCCGCCGGCGGAGACGGCCGAGACCGTGCGCCCGCCGACCGTGAAGTCCGCCGAGCTCGCATACCCGGTGCCCAGCAAGGACTTCGCCCGCTGGGCAATCGCAGGCTTGATCGGGTTGATGCTGTTGCCGGACACCAGGACGGAGCCGTCGCGAAGGTCGACCAGGCCCACAGCGTCCGCTGCAGAGCTGCTCGCCATGACCATGGACTCGCCGAGCCGAGAGAGCTGCAGCGTCGTGAGGACGATGCCGTGGGTGTTCTCGCGCAGCAGCGGGGTCGCGATGGTGACCACCCGCGCACCGGTCTCGTCCTTGTACGGCGGAGTGACGAAGACCGCGCCCGGCTTCAGCGCGGTGACCTGGGCGAACCACTGCTGCTGTGCGGCGCCGACCGTTGCGGGAAGGGTCGGGGCCAGCGACCAGGCCCCTGCGGTGCTCACGGCCACCGGCCGCGCGTTGCGAGTGTCGACGAACTCGAGGGTCTGGAACGCCAGGGGGAACAGCTGCGCGTAGTCGCCGAACGCCACCCGCATCTCGTCACGGAACGCGGCGGCGGCGCCCGCGTCCTCCGCCAGCTTGGTCTGGTCCGTGCCAGGCAGCGCCTCCCACTCGCCGAAGCTCGGCTCCCGGGACAGCGTGCGCAGCAGGTCAGAGTCCTGCCGGATCAATGCGGCGACCTCGGACTCGACGGAGGTCGCCCGGGACCCCGCGGCACGTACGGCCACCGAGCGCGCGGACGACTCGTCACCGGACCTGATCCACCCAGCCGTGGCCACGGTCGCGAGCAGGACGACTCCGAGGGCCGCGCATACGGCGGACGCCTGCCGGGCACTCGGTCGCAAGGTCACCTCAGGCGTATCGACCGACGCGCGCCCGGCTTGAGCGCTGGCGTCGAGCGGCCCCCGGCGCCATGGACGCGACGGGGGCCGCACTACCGGAACAGTGGCCGTTGGCCGGAGAACCGCTCAGACGCCGAGGGCGGGCGACTGCACCCGCCGGCCGTCGCGGACGTGCTGGACAGCGACGCGCGCGATCCAGCCAACCAGCAGCGCAAGGACCGTGACGGCGACGACGGCCGACAGGCTCCATCCCGACGACGTGAGCGTCGGAGTCGCCGCCCGCTCGCCAGCTCCACCACCCTGGCCAACCCCGGACTCGGGGCGGATCGGGTCGGTGTAGGCGAACGCGGTGCCCGACAGCACGAGCACGGACATCACCGTGGCGAAGCACGTGGAGGCGAGGCGGGTGAGGTGGGTTGCTGAGTGGTTCATCGTTACCTCCGAAGGGAGTGGGCTGGTCTGTTGCGCCAACCGTGGCCTCGGGGCGACGACGACGTCGATACGACGAAATGCGTAGCGGCCACGCGTACGTAGAACTGCGTATCGCCCGCTCTGTCGGCTGTGTCTAGGCTCAGCGAGAATGCGCGAGAGCGGTAAAGGAGCAGGGATGGCGGACTCGAGCTCGATCAACGAACGGGATCTGCGAAGGATGCTCGACGTCGTCTCCCCGGAGGCCAGCGCTGACGACGGAGCCGAGATGCCGGAGCAGGTGCTGCGAGGGCTTGCGGAGCTCATCCCCTGTGCGTCCGTCAGCTTCTTCGTCATGGACACCCGCAGAGGGGTGACGCTCAGTGACCAACAACTCGACCTGGCAGACCTGCCGGAGCCCACCGACGAAGACGACGCCCTCTTCTTCCAGGCGTACTGGGATTGCGCCGCCTGCTGCTATGCCGAGCGGCACAACGACTACGACCGCGTGACGACGTGGCTCGACTTCTATTCCGATCGTGAGTACCGCAACCTGCTGATGGCCGAGTACTTCCGCAGCGCTGGGATCTGGCACGAACTGTTGGTGACGCTCCCCCCGGAGGGCGGCCTCGAGCGACGGTTGATGCTGACCCGAGAGGTCGGTGATATCCCGTTCAGCGAACGAGAGCGCCTTCTGCTGACCTTGCTCCGGCCCCACCTGGTGTCCCTTCGCGACCGCGTGGAAGCGGTGCGCCGCACGGTCCCAGTACTGACCCCCCGCCAGGTCGAGCTGCTGAGGCGCGTCGCCCGCGGGCAGACCAACCGACAGGTCGCCCGCGACCTCGGGCTCTCCGAAGGCACGGTGCGCAAGCACCTGGAGAACATCTATGCGCGCCTCGAGGTCAACAGCCGCACCGAGGCAGTGGCCCGGATCTCGGCGGCACGCCTCGGCTGAGCGGTCCGGGCAGCAGCGGGGGGCCCGACCCGGGCTACGACACGAAGGCCTCCGGCGGTGGACAGGAGCAGACCAGGTGCCGGTCGCCGTACGCCCCGTCGACGCGGCGTACCGGTGACCAGTACTTGTCTGCGCGCAACGAGTCGACCGGGTATGCGGCGAGCTCGCGGGAGTACGGGTGGTCCCAGTCGCCCACAAGGCAGGCGGCGGTATGCGGTGCGCCGCGCAACGGGTTGTCGTCGACCGACCACTCCCCCGCGCCGACCCGGTCGATCTCCGCGCGGATGGCGATCAGCGCCTCGCAGAACCGGTCCAGCTCGGCGAGGTTCTCGCTCTCCGTCGGCTCGATCATCAACGTACCGGCCACCGGGAAGGACATCGTCGGTGCGTGGAACCCGTAGTCGATCAGCCGCTTGGCCACGTCGTCGACGGTGACACCCGTCTCCTTGGTGAGCCCGCGGAGGTCGATGATGCACTCGTGGGCGACCAGGCCACCGTTGCCCGTGTAGAGGACCGGGTAGTGCGGCGCCAACCGGGTCGCGAGGTAGTTGGCGTTCAGGATCGCCACCTTCGTGGCTTCCGTCAGCCCGGCCCCGCCCATCAGCCGGATGTACGCCCACGAGATCGGCAGGATGCCGGCGGAGCCCCACGGGGCGCTGGACACCGGCCCGACGCCCGTGTCGGGGCCGGCCTCCGGTACGAGCGGGTGGTTGGGAAGGTAGGGAGCCAGGTGCGCGCGCACCGCGACCGGGCCCACGCCGGGACCGCCGCCACCGTGCGGGATGCAGAACGTCTTGTGCAGGTTTAGATGGCTGACGTCGGCACCGAACTTGCCAGGCGCCGCGAGGCCCACGAGTGCGTTGAGGTTGGCACCGTCGACGTACACCTGTCCGCCGGCGTCGTGGACCAGCGCGCAGATCTCGGTGATGGACTCCTCGAAGACGCCGTGCGTCGACGGGTACGTGACCATCAGCACAGCCAGGTGGTCCTGGTGGGCCGCGATCTTGGCCCGCAGGTCGTCGACGTCGACGTCGCCCTGCTCGTCGCAGGCCACGACCACCACGCGCAGGCCGGCCATGACCGCCGACGCCGCGTTGGTGCCGTGCGCCGACGACGGGATGAGGCAGACGTCCCGCGAGACGTGGCCTGCGGCGCGGTGGTAGGCGCGGATCGCCAGCAGGCCGGCGAACTCGCCCTGGCTGCCCGCGTTGGGCTGCAGGCTCACCGCGTCGTAGCCGGTGATCTCGACCAGCCAGCGCTCGAGCTGGCGGATCAGGTCGAGCGTCCCAGCGGCCTGCTCGACCGGTGCGAACGGGTGCAGGCCGGCAAAGGCCGGCCAGGTGATCGACTCCATCTCCGTGGCCGCGTTCAGCTTCATGGTGCACGAGCCGAGCGGGATCATCCCCCAGTCGAGCGAGTAGTCCCGCCCGGACAGCAGCCGCAGGTAACGCAGCATCGAGGTCTCGCTGCGGTGCGCGTGGAACACCGGATGCGTGAGGTACGCGGACGTGCGGAGCAGCTCCGCCGGGATCGTGTCCGGCGTGCTCGCGTCCAGGGTGTCGACGGTGTGCTCGCCGACCCGGAACGCCGCCCACACCGCCACCAGGTGGTCGCGGGTCGTGAGCTCGTCGGTGGAGATCCCGACCGTGTCGGCGTCGACGAGGCGCAGGTTGACTCCGTGCGCCCGAGCCGCGACCAGAACCGCCTCCGCGCGTCCCGGTACCCGCGCCTGGACGGTGTCGAAGAAGGCGTCGTGCACCACGTCGACCCCACCCCGGCGCAGTCCCTCGGCCAGCAGCGCGGCGTACCGGTGGACCCGGCGGGCGATCTGCGCGAGGCCGTCGGGACCGTGGTAGACCGCGTACATCGACGCGATGACCGCCAGCAGCACCTGAGCCGTACAGATGTTGGACGTCGCCTTCTCGCGCCGGATGTGCTGCTCGCGGGTCTGCAGCGCGAGGCGGTAGGCGGGCTGCCCGTCCGCGTCGACCGACACTCCGACCAGCCGCCCGGGCAGGTTGCGTTCCAGCCCGCTGCGCACAGACATGAAGGCGGCGTGCGGGCCACCGAAGCCGAGCGGGACCCCGAAGCGCTGGCTGGACCCGACGGCGACGTCGGCACCGATCTCGCCCGGGGGGCGCAGCACGGTCAGGGCGAGCAGGTCGGTCGTCACGGCCACGAGTGCCCCCCGCGCATGGACCGCCGCGATCAGCGCTGCATCGTCGCGCAGCGCCCCGCTGCTCGCCGGGTAGGACAGCAGCACGCCGTAGAACGGCTCGTCGGGCAGCGGTTCGGTCACGTCGTGCATGCGCAGCTGCACGCCCTGCGGCTCGGCTCGGGTCTGGAGGACCGCGACCGTCTGCGGGTGGGTGTCGGAGTCGACGAGGAAGACCCGCGCGTCGACCGATCCGGCACGACGCAACAGC
>DAIPJR010000133.1:0-6058 GCA_036770165.1 Actinomycetes bacterium
GGACGGAGCTGCCGGCCGCCACGAGCGCCCCACCCGACAGCGAGTCGGTGACGACGAGACCGTGGAAGCCGAGCTGGTGCCGGAGGACCCCGCTGATCACCGCGGGGGAGATGCTGGCCGGCACCGCCGTGAGCCCGGGCACGCTCGCGTTGGTCACCATGACCGCGGGCAGGCCTGCGCGGACCGCCGCCGAGAACGGCAGCAGCCCGGCAGCCTTCAGCTCGCTCCAGGGCCGCGTAGCCGCGGCGGCGTCGTCGGTGTTTGCCGTCGCTCCGCCGAGCCCGGGGAAGTGCTTGACGACCGGCATGACCCCGGCGGCTTGCAGCCCCGCGGCGAAGGCGAGCCCGTCCTTCGTGGCCACTGCCGCGGACAGGCTGAACGAGCGCGTCCCGTCCGGGTCCGAGGCGTTGGGTCCTGGACCCGCGTCCAGGTCGAGCACCGGCGCGAGGTCGACGGTGACGCCGAGTGCGCGCAGCCGGCGACCGAGCGCGGTCGCTGTCTGCGTGATCTCGGCCGGGGTCATCGCGGCCATCGCGCGGGCCGAAGGGACCACCCCGACGAGGTTGGCCATCCGCTGCACGGCGCCACCCTCCTCGTCGGTCATGACGAACGGCTCGATCCCGCCCGGGGCCTTCGTACGCAACGAGGCGAGGACCGCACCGAGGTCCGCGGGTCCGTGGGTGCCGCGCAGGAGCACGCCGCCGGCGCCGGCCGCAACCTCGGGCGCCACGGACCTCGTCGCGTTCTCCTCGACGGTCACGACCAGCGTCTGGGCGGCCAGCCGCTGCACGGGCCACCCGGCGAGCACGGCACCGGTGCTGCACGAAGGCTGCGGCGACGTGCCCGCGCCGGTGGCAGCCGGAGCGGGCGCGCGAGTCGTCAGCCCCGCGCTGGGGGACGGTCCTGGCCCCGCCGGCGCGCCACCGCTGCAGCCGGCCGCGAGCAGGCAGCCGGCGACCACGACAGCGGTCTGACGACGGCGCACCCGGCTCACCTTCCCTGTACCCAAGACGCCTCAGGACCCCGTGCGGATCCTTGGCCTGGATGCTCGGGCTGGTAGTGCCAGCGGCGCGATCCCGAGGTCCACCGACACGGCACCCATTGTGCGGGCATTGTGCGGGCGGGGCCTTCCGCAGGAGGCGATGACGTCGAATGATGGTCCACATGGCGGAGCACCAGGGGCAGCCGGGAAACATCGACGACTACATCGCCACGTTCGCGCCCGCCGTCCAGTCCCTCCTCGAGCAGGTCCGCAGCGCCATGCACCGGGCCGTGCCCACCGCCGGCGAGGCGATCAGCTACCGGATCCCCACGCTGACGCTGAACGGCCGGTCCCTCGTCTACTTCGCCGGCTGGAAGGACCACCTCAGCATCTACCCGGTCCCGGCCGGCGACGAGGCGTTCCAGAAGGAGGTCGCGCGCTACCACACCGGCAAGGGGACGCTGCACTTCGCGTACCGGGATCCGATCCCGTACGACCTCATCGAACGGCTCGCCAGCCTCCTGGCGCAGCAGCGCGCAGCCGCGAGCACGTGACCTGGCACGCGGTCCTAGAGTGACGGGGTGAGCGATCCAGGAGCAGACAGCGCTGGGCGGCTGGCGCGGGCGCAGGGCTGCACCAAGGCGGCCGGTCTGGACGCCCTCCTGGTCACGCCCGGGCCCGACCTGCGCTACCTGACCGGCTACGACGCCATCGCGCTGGAGCGGCTGACCTGCCTGCTGCTGCCGGCGGAGGGCGCCCCGAGCATCGTCGTCCCGCTGCTCGAGCGCGCCGCGGCCGAGGCGAGCCCGCTCGGCGACCAGGGGGTGGCGATCCACACCTGGGCCGAGACCGACGACCCCTACGCGCTGGTCGCCCGCGTGCTCGGCGACGTACGGGCCGTGGCACTCGACGACCACATGTGGGCGGCCAAGGTGCTCGCGCTGCGCGATGCCATGCCGGGTGTCGCCCAACGACCTGGGGGAGCGGTGCTCCGCGAGCTGCGGATGCGCAAGACCACTACGGAGGTCGCGGCCCTCCGCGCGGCCGGCCGGGCGATCGACGCGGTCCATGCCCGGGTCCACGAGTGGCTCCAGCCGGGCCGTACCGAACGCGAGGTGGGCGCCGACATCGCCGACGCGATCCTGGCCGCCGGGCACTCGACGGTCGACTTCGTCATCGTGGCGAGCGGGCCGAACGGTGCCAGCCCGCACCACGAGGTGTCCGACCGCGTGATCGCGCCGGGCGACGCGGTCGTCGTCGACATCGGCGGCACGATGCCGTCCGGCTACTGCTCCGACTCGACCCGGGTCTACGCGGTCGGCGACCCGGGCGCCGAGCTGCTCGCCGCCTACCAGGTGCTGCAGTCGGCCCAGGAGGCCGCCTGCCTCTGGGCGCGGCCGGGGGTCTCCTGCGCCAGCGTCGACGCCGCAGCCCGCGACGTCATCGCGGCGGCGGGCTACGGGGAACAGTTCGTCCACCGTACGGGTCATGGCATCGGCCTCGAGACCCACGAGGACCCGTACATCGTCGCTGGAAACGAGCTGCTGCTCGAGCCCGGCATGGCCTTCTCGGTCGAGCCAGGCATCTACCTGCCGGGCCGCTACGGCGCGCGCATCGAGGACATCCTGGTGTGCACCGATACTGGCGCCGAACGGCTCAACCTGCGTCCCCGCGAGCTCGTCGTCCTGGAGGGCTGACCCATGCCGATGGCCGTACAACGCCTGCTCCCCACACCTGAGGCTGCTGACCTGCTCGACCTGACCCGCGAGCTGGCTGCGGCCGAGCTCGCCCCTCGCGCGGCCGAGTTCGAGCACGACAAGCGATTCCCGCGCGAGGTGTTCCGGACGATCGGCAAGGCCGGCCTGCTCGGCCTCGCCTACCCCGAGGAGCTCGGCGGCGGCGGCCAGCCGTACGAGGTCTACCTGCAGGTGCTCGAGGAGCTGGCCAAGGCCTGGCTCTCGGTCGGCATCGGCGTCAGCGTGCACACGCTCGCCTGCCATCCGGTGGCCCACTTCGGCACGCCGGAGCAGCGCGAGCGGTGGTTGCCGGACTTCCTGGGCGGGGACCTGCTCGGGGCGTACTGCCTCTCCGAACCGCAGTCGGGCTCCGACGCTGCGGCCCTCCAGACGCGGGCCGTGCAGGAGGGCGACGGCGACGACGCGGTCTGGGTCGTCGACGGGACCAAGGCGTGGATCACCCACGGCGGCGAGGCGGACTTCTACAACCTGCTGGTCCGTACGTCAGGGGAGGGGCCGCGCGGCGTGTCCTGCCTGCTGGCCGACGCCTCGACGCCCGGCCTGTCGGCTGCGGCGCCCGAGCGCAAGATGGGCGCCGGAGCGTCGACCACCGCGCAGATCCGCCTCGAGGGCGCCCGGGTCCCGTACGACCGGCTGATCGGTGCCGAGGGGCAGGGCTTCGAGATCGCCATGTCCGCCCTCGACAGCGGACGGCTCGGCATCGCCGCCTGCGCGGTGGGCCTCGCGCAAGCGGCCCTCGACGCCGCCGTCGACTACGCACAGGGCCGCAAGCAGTTCGGGCGGCCGATCGCGGAGTTCCAGGGGCTGTCCTTCATGCTCGCCGACATGGCGACATCGGTCGCGGCCGCGCGAGCGACCTACCTCGCCGCGGCCCGGCTGCGCGACGCCGGGCGGCCGTTCTCGACCGAGGCCGCGATGGCCAAGCTGTTCGCCACGGACATGGCCATGAAGCTCACCACCGACGCCGTCCAGGTCTTCGGCGGCTACGGCTACGTCGAGGACTACCCGCTGGAGCGGTACATGCGCGAGGCGAAGGTGCTGCAGATCGTCGAAGGCACGAACCAGATCCAGCGCGTCGTGATCGGTCGCGCGCTCACCCGTCCATGACCTCGCCCACCTCCGACAGCGACCTGCTCGCCGCGTTCGACCGGCAGGTACGGCAGAGCCTCGTACCCCCGCAGGCCGGGTGGCGGACCGAGCGTGTGGGGCCGGTGATCCGGGTGACACCGCCGCCGGAGTCCGAGCACGGCCGCTTCGTCGAGTGGAGCGACCTCGACGAGTCCACGGCCGACGGGGCGATCGCCGAGACGGTCCGCTACTACCAGGGGTTCGGCAAGCGGTTCGAGTGGAAGACGTACGGGTACGACCGTCCGGTCGACCTGCCTGACCGCCTCGTCCGGGCCGGGTTCGTCGCCGAAGACCCGGAGTCGCTCGTCATCGGGCCGGTCGAGTCGGTCGTCGCCGCGTGCGCGACGGCACCGGCGCCCACCGGCGTGACCATCCGGCCGCTGGCGTCCGACGCCGACTGGGCGGGCATCGGCGCGGTCCACCAGGAGGTCTGGGGCCGCGACAGCGACCACTGGGTCGATGGCCTGAGGGACGAGGTCGCGGCCGTACCCGAGACCATCGACGTGCTGGTCGCCGACGCAGGCGGGGTGATCGTCTCGGCCGGCTGGGTGCGCTTCCACGAAGGCACCGACTTCGCCAGCCTCTGGGGAGGGACGACGCTGCCGCACTGGCGGCGCCGCGGCATCTACCGGGCGCTGGTCGCCCACCGCGCCGACCTGGCGGTCCGGCGCGGTTTCCGCTACCTCCAGGTGGACGCATCGCCCGACAGCCGACCCATCCTCGAACGCCTGGGCCTGCGGGTGCTGACCACGACCACGCCCTACGTGTGGACCCCGCCGAAACCCTGATCGGCGCAACTGCGTAGGTCACCTGGCCACCCGCCGGTACATTCAGCGGCGTGGAAGACCTCGACCGGCAGATCCTGCGCCTGCTCGCCACCGACGGGCGGATGAGCTACACCGACCTGGGCCGCTCCACGGGCCTGTCGACGTCGGCCGTGCACCAGCGGGTGCGCAAGCTCGAAGAACGTGGCGTCGTCCGCAGCTACGCCGCCGTGATCGACCCGGTGGCCGTCGGGCTCCCGCTCACCGCGTTCATCTCCGTCACGCCGCTCGACCCGGCCGCCCCCGACGACGCCCCTGACCGGCTGGTCGGCCTCCCGCAGATCGAGTCCTGCTACAGCGTGGCGGGTGCGGAGTCGTACATCCTCAAGGTCCGGGTGCCGTCGCCGGGCGACCTCGAGACGCTGCTGGCCGAGATCCGGGCCGTGGCCAACGTGCGCACGCGCACGACCATCGTCCTGTCGACCCCGTACGAGGGTCGCCCGCCCGCCATCTGACGATTCGTTTGATCTAGCCGTGACAATTGTCAGGTTACGCGCGGGCCAGCTGGTCGACCGACGCCTGCCGGGACACCGCTGCCGCAGCTACCGCCGCTTCGAAGGCCGCGGCGTCGTCGCCGGAGTGCTCCGCCCACCATGCCTGGCCGTCGGCCGGCAGGGTGTCGATCGGGTCGAAGTACTCGTAGGTGCGCTCCAGCGCCTCGGGGTCGTCCAGCTCGATCCCGGTGCGGTAGTTCTTGGTCCAGTACGAGATGCCGCGCACCGTGTCGTACGACTCGAGCTGGTGCACCCAGCGCTTGCCGACGTAGGGCACGTCGCAGACGATGCGGGGAGTGGCGAAGCCGGGCAGGTAGCCCATGATCGCGTGCTGCAGCTGCTGGGCCTGGCGCACCGAGACCCGCCAGTGCTCGCTGAACGGGATCATGTCGCACATGTAGAAGTAGTAGGGCATGATCGCGGCCCCGTCGAGGAGCCGGAAGCACAGGTCGAGCAGCTGGGCGGGGGAGTCGTTGACCCCGCGCATCAGCACCCCCTGGTTGCGCACGTCGCGCACTCCTGCCTCGAGCATGGCCTTGGCGGCCTTCTCCACCATCGGCGTGACCGACTGGGCGGCGTTGACGTGGGTGTGGATCGCGACCTGGACCCCGCGCTCGCGGGCCGTCGTCGAGACGCGCTCCATGCCGGCGCGAACCTCGTCCTGCAGCCAGTGCTGGGGCATGCCCATGAGGGCCTTGGTGGCCAGCCGGATGTCCCGGATGTTCTCGATCTCGAGGAGCCGGGTGAGGAACGACTCGAGGTTCTTCCACGGCATGTTGGCCACGTCGCCACCGGAGACGACGACGTCGCGCACTCCGGGCTGGGTGCGCAGGTAGGCGAACATCGCGTCGTAGCGGTCGACCGGCTTGAGGT
>DAIPJR010000134.1:0-6037 GCA_036770165.1 Actinomycetes bacterium
TTCGGGACCGTGCGTCCGCGGTCCTCGCGCACGACCTGGTCGGTGTCGCCGCGACGACGAGCCCGACCGCCGGCCCGGCGGTACGGGATCTCGGGCTCCGCACGCGAGCGCTGCCGATCACCGAGTGGACCTACCAGATCCAGGCGGACCAGCCCGGTCCCGCACCGAACGAGCGCGCGGTCACCGCGCTCCTGCGCTACCGGCTCCGGGCCGACCTTTCCGACGTCACGTCCGAGCGGCGGATCCTGCTGCGCCAGGCCGCGTCCCCGTCGATGGGCTGGCAGGTGCTGTCCGACGACCCCGCCGGTGCCGCGCAGCCCTGGGACCTGGGCGTCGTCAGCATCCGGCTCGCCGGATCCGCGGTGCTGCTCGCGACGCCGGGGCCGGTCGCGGGCCCCGCCGACCGTGCTGACCCTGCCGGACTCGCCGCCGACGCGGCTCGCGCCGTCACGGCTGTCACCGGCGTGTGGGGACCCGGCTGGAGCCAGGAGGCGGTCGTCGTCGCGACGTACGGCGCCTCGAACCTGGCCCGGCTCGTCGGCCGTCCGACGTCCGGCGTGAGCGGCCTCGTCGCCGTCTCGACCCCGGACCGCGTCTACGTCGACCTGTCCGCATACGCCTTGCTCTCGCCGGCCGGCCGACAGGTCCTGATCACCCACGAGCTCACCCACGTTGCGACGCGCTCGGGGGCCGACCCTGCCCTGCCGCAGTGGCTCAAGGAAGGCTTCGCCGACTACGTCGGGTTCCTCGGCTCCGGGATCGGGACGCGCGCCGCCGCCGCAGCCCTGCTGGCCCAGGTCCGCCGGACCGGACCGCCTGCCGCGCTGCCGCCCGATGCCGCGTTCGACCCCTCCGTCAGCGGCGCGGTCACCGCTGGATACAGCGGCGGTGACGCCTACGCCGCCGCCTGGGTGGCGTGCTCGCTCGTCGCCAGCAAGGTCGGCCCGGCGGGGCTCGTACGCGTCTACCGGGCGGCCTCGGCGGGGCGCGGCAGCCCGTCGGCCGACGTCGGCGCAGCCCTTCGGCAGGTCACCGGCTGGTCGCTCGCGCGGTGGACGTCGGTCTGGCGGGACCAGCTGACCCGGCTCGCCGGATGACCCGAACCCTGGTCGTCACCAACGACTTCCCGCCGCGGCACGGCGGCATCCAGACCTTCGTCGGCGAGCTGGTGCGACGGCGGCCCGAAGGGTCGGTGGTCGTCTACACGTCGAGTTGGGGGGACACGGCCGCCTACGACGCGGCCCAGCCGTTCCCGGTCATCCGTTACGGCCGGTCGGTCCTGCTTCCGACCCCCGATGTCGCTCGCCGGGCGACGCTGCTGCTCGAGTCGTACGAGTGCGACTCGGTGCTGTTCGGGGCGGCCGCACCCCTCGGCCTGCTGGGGCCTCGGCTGCGCGCGGCCGGTGCGCGGCGGATCGTCGCCCTCACCCACGGGCACGAGGCCGGCTGGGCCGGGATCCCCGGTGGCAGCCGGCTGCTCCACCGCATCGGCGACGGCGTCGACGTCGTGACCTACCTCGGCGACTACACCCGCGCGCGGATCGCTGCCGCCTTGTCACCGCAGGCGGCTGCGCGCATGGCCCAGCTCACGCCCGGGGTCGACGACGAGCTGTTCCGCCCGGACGTCGACGGTGCCCCCATGCGGGCGCGGTACGGCCTCACCGGGCGCAAGGTGGTCGTGTGCGTGTCTCGGCTGATGCCGCGCAAGGGCCAGGACACCCTCGTGCAGGCCTTGCCGGCGATTCGCAGCCGGGTTCCCGAGGCGGCCCTGCTGATCGTCGGGTCGGGCCCGTACCGCACCGGGCTCGAACGGCTGGTCGCCCGGCTCGGGCTCGGCGACCACGTCGTCCTCACCGGTGCGGTGCCGTCGTCGGACCTGCCCGAGCTGTACGCGGCCGGCGACGTCTTCGCGATGCCGTGCCGTACCCGTAACCGTGGGCTGGACGTCGAGGGTCTCGGCATCGTCTACCTCGAGGCGTCGGCGACCGGGCTGCCCGTGCTGGCCGGCGACTCGGGCGGCGCCCCGGACGCCGTACGACCGGGAGAGACGGGCTACGTCGCCGATGGACGCGACCTCGCGTCGGTGGCCGACCACGTGAGCGGGCTGCTGCTCGACGGTGCCCTGGCCGACCGCGTCGGGCGCGCCGGACGTGCGTGGGTCGAGGAGCAGTGGGGCTGGCGGAACGTCGCGCAGCGGCTGGACGCGCTGCTGGCTCCGCAGGTCGACCGGTCAGCCGGTCCCTGACGTCAGCGAGCTGGGTCAGTGGCCGGTCGTGGTGCCGCAGGACGCGTTCGTGTCCGTCGACTTGACGCCGCTGTTGGCGAGTTGGTCACAGCTGGTCTGGAACGCTCCACGGACGTAGCTGCCGAGAGCGAAGACCACGGCGACGATGACTGCGGCGATGGCGGCGACCAGCAACCCGTACTCCACGGCGGACGCGCCCTCGTCGTGGCCGCCAGCGACGGCCGTACGGCGGGCGCTGCGGCGGAGGACAGTTCGCATCTCGGCTCCTTCCTGGGCGGCTTCGAATGCACGCCGAGATCTCCCGTCACGGGGATACGTCTCAGGATGGCTTGCGGGCCGATCAGCCAGCCATCGACCGGGCGGTCAATCCGGTTAGGCCGAACGGATGATGCTCCGGCAAGTTATCCACAGGCTGGCGGGGCCGACGCGATCCCCCCGCGACCCACGTGCTCGCAGGTGCTGTCGTAGGCGGCAGTCGCCACGCGCACGAAGGCCGCGATCACGACGATGGCTCCCAGGGCGATGCCGGCGACCAGCAGCGCGTACTCGACGGAGCTCGCGCCGACGTCAGCGCGCGACCGCGGATGGCCGGAAGGATGCAGCACGCGCCCATCATGCCCCTGCGCCGCCGGTTCTTCCCGACGAGTGGGTCAGACGGTTGGCTGGGGACCGTCCTGACGGATCAGGCCGAGGCGGAGCGCCGACATGATGGCCTGGGCCCGGTTGGCGGCGCCGAGCTTCTCGTACAGCTTGGAGATGTGCGTCTTGGCGGTCGACTCGCTGATGTACAGCCGGCGCGAGATCGCGGCCACCCCGAGGCCGTCGGCCAGCAGGCCGAGGACCTCCTTCTCGCGAGGCGAGAGCTGCGGGCCGGTCGGGGTCATGCGCCGCTTCATCGCCTCGGCGAGGTCGCGGGCGGTGAACGCACCGGGGGAGGCGGCCGCGTGCCGGGCCGCGGACAGCACGTCGTCGGTCGGGGCGTCCTTGGGTACGAACGCCGAGGCGCCGGAGTCGAGAGCCCCGAACAGCTGCTCGTCGCCGGCGTACATGGTCAGCACGACGATGCCCAGGTCGGCCCGGCGGCGCCGCGCCTCCTTGACGATCTCGAGCCCGCTGCCGTCGGGCAGGCGCATGTCGACGACGACGACGTCGGGGGTGAGGGCCTCGAGCTTGCGGAAGGCCTCGGCGATGCTGCCGGCCTCACCGACCACCTCGAAGTCGGCCGAGCGCTCGAACGCGCGCCTCAGCCCCTGTCGGATCAGCTCGTGATCGTCAACGAGCAGCACCGTCGTGGACACGCGCACCTCCCTCGTTCGGCTCGGACCGGTTGGTATTCGCCCTGGGGGCCCCCGAACCGAGGGTTCCCAGCGCCACCTCGACGACCGTACCCCCGCCGTCCCGCGGGCTCACAGTCAGTGCCGCCCCGAGGCGGTCGGCACGCTCGCGCATGATGTCCATGCCGTAACTGTCGGCACGTCCGGCCCCCAACCCGAGCCCATCGTCCTCGATCCGTAGAAGAGCGCTGGGCGGGGCCGTGCGCACCGTCACCCACAGGTTCTGCGCGCCGGCGTGCTTGCGGACGTTGGTGACCGCCTCCTGGGCGATGCGCAGCAGCTCGGCCTCGGCCTCGGTACGCAGCCGCTGCGGGGACTCGTCGAGCTCGAGGTGGACGGTCAGGTCGGAGGTGGCGCCCACCGTTCGGACGTGGTCGGACAGCGCCGCGCCGAGCCCGGTCGTCGTCAGCACCTCGCTGCGGAGGTCGAAGATGGACAGCCGCAGCTCGGAGATCATCCGGGTGAGCTCGCTGCGCAGGTACTGCAGCGACTCCCGCTGCTCGTCGTCGGTCGCGCGGTAGGCCATGTCGTCCATCAGGTAGCCCAGCGAGGCCAGCTCCTGGGCGATGCCGTCGTGGATCTCGCGCGCGAGGCGACGCCGCTCCTCGGCGGTGGCGATCTGGCGTACGTCGGAGAACAGCAGCGCGGTCTCGATCCGGAGGGCCGCCTCGTCGACCAGCTCGGCCGCCATCGTGAGCTGCTCCTGCAGGAACGCGGCGTCGACCCGTTCGATCCCGACGAGGCCGACGATCCGCATGCCGACGCGCAGGGGGAGCACCGCGGCGAAGCCGCCCGGCCCGTCGGAGAACATGCCGCTCTGACGCCGGGGCAGGCCGGAGGTCCACGCCTCGGCCCAGGCGGAGTCGTCGTCGAGCGAGGGGATCCAGTCGACCCGGCTCACGCCGGAGAAGGCGAGCGGGACCAGGCGACCGCCCTCGGAACGTACGTAGACCGCGGCCCGGGTGTACGGCACCGCACCGCGCAGCGTCTCGAGCATGGCCTGCCCGAGGCTGTAGGCGTCCAGGCCGCCGGACAGCTGCCGGGAGACGACGCGCAGCTGCGACAGCAGCCGGTAGGCGGCGGCGTACGAAGCCGAGGCCGCATCGGGGGCGTCCGCGTTGAGGCGGACCCGACGGATCCACGCGGCGACCGCTCCCGTGCCGAGGGCCAGCACCACCCACTGCGCGACGAGCGAGCCGTAGGTACGGGCATGGACCTCCTGCGAGGCGAAGATCGGGCCGACCGTCAGGGCCACTCCGGCGAGGGCGACCGTGGTGACCACGGAGGTCATGCCCCACAGCAGCCCGGCCTCGAGGGCTGGCGCGAGCAGGTACGGCAGGCCGACCGGGTCGAGAGGGGTGGCGAATGCGACGACGGCGGCCGCGGCGAACGACTCGAAGTAGGGCGCCCACGGCATCGCGCGCCGCGACGTGATCAGCGACGCGGTCAGCGCGATCACCAGCAGGGCGCCCAAGATCGACAGCCGGTCCGAGAAGGTGCCGCGGATGACGGTGAGGCCGACGCACAGGCCGAACGCCCCGGCGCGCGCCACGATGACGGCGCCGCGGGGGCTTCCGACCACCGTTCTCAGCTGCACGTCACGACGGTCGCACATCCGGAGGCCGATTGACCACGCGGCTCGTCCAAGCGGGTGATCGGAACGGGGTCGTCAGCCGCTGATACCGAAGAGCGACTTGCTGATGTTGATGACCGCCGGCCCGAGGATGAACAGGAACAGCGTGGGCAGGATGCAGAAGATCAGCGGGAACAAGATCTTGACCGGGACCTTCTGCGCCTGCTCCTCGGCCCGCTGCGATCGCTTGATGCGCATCTCCTTGGCCTGCACGCGGAGGACGGCTGCGATCGGGATGCCGAGGGTGTCGGCCTGGACCATGGCCGTCGAGAACTGCCGCAGCTCGGGCAGGTCGGTGCGCTCGCCCATCGATCGGATGGCGATGCCGCGCCCGACGCCGATCTGCATCTCCTGAAGGACGCGGAAGAACTCACCGGACAGCGGACCGTCGGTGTTGTGCGCGACCTCGGCCAGCGCGGCGTCGAAGGACAGCCCGGCCTCGACCGAGATCGTGAGCAGGTCGAGCGAGTCGGGAAGGTCGGCCCGCAGCCGTTCCGTCCGGTTGTACGCGATCTGGTACAGCACGACGTTGGGCAGCAGGAACCCGGCGAAGACGCCGACGATGCACCCGCCGACCGCGGCGAAGGCGCCCTGGCCGACCATCAGCGGCAGGAGCGCGCCGACGACCGCGCCGCCGAGCAGGCCGAGCATCTTGAACGCGAGCACCCGGTCGACGTCGAGCCCGATGGGGTTGCCGGCGAGGTCCAGCTGGCGCCGCACGCGAGCGGTGTGCCCCGCGGTCGAGAGCGTCTGCCCGGCTTGAAGAAGAACGAAGTCGCGATTGCGACGCAGTGGGACGAGCGTCACGCGACGGCCGGCTCGACC
>DAIPJR010000135.1:0-6036 GCA_036770165.1 Actinomycetes bacterium
CTCGCCGACGTCGGCTGAGCCCCTCGCCCGCGAAGGGACACCTGGCGAAGTCGGCGTGCGCCGAGATAGGGAGATCGAGTCCGCAACATGGGGACGCCGCCCGATGCCCGGTCGGCCCGGTCTCTGGCTGACTGGAGCCACGACGGACCGACCGGCGGTCCCGCAAACGAAGGAGAGACCGATGCCCCGCTACCTGGTCGAGCGCACCTTCCCTGACGGCCTCGAGATCCCGACGACCGACGATGGCGCCGCCACCTGCCTCGGTGTGGTCGGCAACAACGCCGCTGTCGGCGTCACGTGGGTGCACTCGTACGTGAGCGACGACAAGCGCAAGACGTTCTGCATCTACGACGGGCCGGACCCTGACGCCATCCACCGTGCGGCGAGCAGCAACGGCCTGCCCGTCGACTCGGTCGTACAGGTGAGCGTGCTGGACCCGTACTTCTACCACTGACGAGGCCGAGCGGCGGCGTCGCAGCTCGGCGAGGTCAGAGGGTCTGCTCGAGCCAGGCCGCGAAGAAGGGGTCGAACACCTGGTAGCGGCCCTGCCGTCGGGTGACCAGCTCCTCCGCGGTCAGGGCCTCGAGCGCCCGCCGCACCGAGGTGCCGGTGGCCAGACCCACGGACCGTGCGAACTCCGCGGAGTACGGCTCGCTCACCGGCGCAGCGGCCAGCGTGGAGATCACCCTCCGCTGCCCCGGGGAGAGCGTCCCGTACAGCTCGGCGTACTGTGACGCCTCGTGCTGGATCGCGCTGGCCATGGCCGCGTGCACCGCCTCGACCGTCACGGTACGGCCGGCGTGTCCCCACGTCTCGTACGCCAGTCGCTGGATGTCGTTGGGGACCGGTCCTGCCAGCTCGATGATGCGCGACGAGGCCTCTGCCGACATGGCCTTCCCGCCGGCTCTCGCACGATCCCGGACGTAGGCCGACATGACGGCATCGGGCAGGACGTCGAGGGAGAGCCGCTCCGCGAGGCCGTACAGCGGTGCCCCGCGATCGAGGGTGAGCCGTTCCATCAGGTGCTGCTTCGAGCCGGCGAGGACCAGGGAGACCTTGGGGTGGGCGTCGGCGAGTGCTTTGAACAGCGACGGCAGGTGCGCCCCGAGGTCGCCGATCGACTGGAACTCGTCGAGGACGACGACCGCCGGTCGTTTCGCCGCCAGCTCGCCGAGCAGCCCGTACACGTCCTCGATGACCGCGTCGGCGTCCTCGGTGGCGAGGCTGGCCGAGAAGGCGAACCGCGGGGAGTCGCCGTCGAACGTCACCGTGGGGGCGACGCGCAGCCGGGAGGCGAACTCGCCGGCCGCTTGCCTCAGCCGGTGCCACCGTCCACCGCGGACCGCGTACGCCCCGGTGGCGAGCCTCGCCGCGAACGTCGGCAGGTCCCGGCAGGCCAGCACGTTCACGGAGACCACGGCTGCACCCTCGGCGACGAGGTCGGCGGTGGCGCGCGCCAGCAGCGAGGTCTTCCCATACCTTCGGGGCGAGCTCAGGACGACGTTGATGCCGTCGCGCATCCGGTTCTCGAGCGCCGCCAGCTCCGGCTCCCGGCCGGCGAACTGGTCGCCGCTCACCGGGGTGCCGTAGTGGTACGGGTTCGTCATACGCACCTCTTCGCGGTCGCTGGCACATTGCAACCTTGCATATCGCTAACTAGCGTATCGCGTACCAGCGTGCCGGTGGAGGGCTCGGCGGGATCGGCTGCACGCCGGAGTGTTTTACCGGTCCCTTGCCGCGAACGGCTTACGTTGTGGGAATGACTGCGCGCCGGACCGGTGGCTCGGGCCCGAGCGCCCGGGCGCTGACGCTGCGTGCCCGCGCGGCTCTGCTCGCCGCGTGGGCAGCTGGCCGCGCCAGCCGACTCCTAGGCCGCGGCGGTGGACATGCTCTGCCGGGCCGCGTCGCCGACCTCCTCGACCCGCTGCTGCTCCCGCGGCTCGCGGAGCGGCTGGCCGGTGGTGTGGTCCTGGTCACGGGGACCAACGGGAAGACCACGACCACGAGGCTGATCGTCGCCGGGCTGACCGCGGCCGGGCACACCGTGGTCACCAACCCCACCGGCTCCAACCTGCGGCAGGGGATCCTCAGCTCGCTGATCACGAGCAGCGACCTGCGCGGACGCCTCGATGGGACGATCGGGGTCTTCGAGGTCGACGAGGTGTCGCTGCCCCGCGTCGCGGCCGAGACGCGACCGCGTCTCGCCGTGGTGCTGAACATCTTCCGGGACCAGCTGGACCGTCACGCGGACCTGGAGACCGTGGCTGCACGGGTGTCCGACGGGCTGCGTCTGGTCGAGGGCCCGGTCCTGCTCAACGCGGACGACCCCCTGGTCGCCGACCTGGCCAGGCGCAGCAAGGTCGCGGCCGAGTACTTCGGGATCGACGCCAGCGTGGGTGACGGCGGGCCCGTCGCCGCTGACGGCTACACCGACGCCGACCGGTGCCCCGTGTGCGGCCGGACGCTCACCTACTCTCGGGTGTTCTTCGCGCAGCTCGGGCACTACGCCTGCCCGTCCGGCGACTTCTCGCGGCCCGCGCCCACCGTGACGCTGATCAGCAGCGGGGCCCCGACGAGCACCGGGACCCCGTTCGTGATGCGTGCGGCCGGTGCGCTCCAGGCCGCCCGCACGGCGAGCCCGGGGACCTACAGCCTCTACAACTCCTTGGCCGCCCTGGCCGCCTGCTCGATGCTCGGAGCCGACCTGGAGGCCGCCGCTGCTGCGGTCTCCAGCACCACACCCGCGTTCGGGCGGTCCGAGCAGATCGACATCCTCGGCCGGCAGATCAGGCTCGTCCTGGTCAAGAACCCCACCGGGTGCGCCCAGGTCATCGACACCTTCCTCGTCGGCGACGCCGACGCGCCGCTGCTGCTCGGCCTCAACGACGCCGCCGCCGACGGCCGCGACGTGTCGTGGATCTGGGACACGCCGTTCGAGTCGCTGGCCGGCAGGACAGGTGCCGTCGTCGTCTGCGGCACGCGCGCGGACGACCTCTCCCTGCGGCTGCGCTACGCCGACGTCGAGGCGCACGCCCGACCCACCGTCGGGGCGGCCGTCGACGACCTCTTGGCCAGCGTGCCCGAGGGCGGGCACGGCTACGTGCTCGGCAGCTACACGGCGATGCTGGACCTCCGGCGGCACCTGCTCGACCGCAGCGCGCGACCCGGGGTGGCAGCGTGAAGCTCAGGATCGCCCACCTCTACCCCCGTGACATGAACCTGTACGGCGACACGGGCAACGTGATCGCGATCCAACGGCGGCTGGTGTGGTCTGGCCACTCCAGCGAGCTCCTCCCCGTTCATGTGGGCGACCCCTTCGACTTCGGGTCCGTCGACATGATCATCGGCGGAGGTGGGCCCGACTCGGGGCAGCGGCAGGTGGCGTGGGACCTCTTCGGGCGGGGCGAGGAGGTCCGCGGCGCGGTGGCTCGTGGGGTCCCGGTCCTGGCGGTGTGCGGGATGTTCCAGCTGTTCGGGCTCGGCTTCACGACCCAGGACGGCGACCAGATGCCGGGCATCGGCGTCTTCGACGCGGTCACCGTGGCCGGCCCGAAGCGGATCGTGGGCAACATCGTCGTGGACACTCGCTTCGGCCGTCTCGCGGGCTTCGAGAACCACTCCGGCGCGACGGAGCTCGGGCCGGCGCAGGAACCGTTGGGCCGCGTGGTCTCCGGTCGCGGTCGCAGCCGGCGCACCAAGGTCGAGGGCGCGATCTCGGGCGCCGCGGTCGGGACCTACCTGCACGGCCCGGTTCTGCCGCGGAACCCCGCGGTCGCCGACTTCCTCATCCTGTCGGCGCTGCGGCTGCACGATGCCACGGCGACCCTGACGCTGCCCTCGGGCGAGGAAGGGCTAGCCGGCGCCGATCGCGCTGGTCGGCGGGAGCCAGGTACGTACCGCGGTGACGAACGCCTCGGCTCCCATCCGGAGCGTCGGTGAGACCACCGGCGCGAAGTGCGGCGAGTGGTTGTTCGGCAGGCCGCGCACGACCTGCATGACGTCGTCGAGCGACCTCGCGGCGGCGAAGAGTGCAGGGTCGGCCCCGCCCAGGATCCAGAAGACGCACGGCGCGCCGGCCGCGTCGGCTAGGACGCCGCAGTCCTCGCTCCCGGTCAGGACCCCCGGGTCCACCACCCGCCCGGCGCCGAGCCAGTCGACGAAGGCGGCGCGGGTCCGTCCCATCGCCTCAGGGTCGTTGACGAGCGGCGGGAAGTAGTCGGTGTGGTCGACGTCGGCCGGCGTCGGGGCGCCCGACGCCTCCGCCTCGGCCTGCGTGATCCGGGTGATCGCCGCGAGGGTGCGTTCCCTGACCTTGGGGTCGAACGTCCGGACGTTCAGGCGCAGCTCGGCTGTGTCCGGGATGATGTTGTTGCTGGTGCCTGCGCGGACCATGCCGACAGTGACGACCGCTGTCTCCGTGCCGGCCGTCTCGCGCGACACGATGGTCTGCAGCCGGAGGATGGTCGCAGCCGCCATCACCACGGGGTCGACCGTGGTCTCGGGCCGCGAGCCATGGCCCCCGCGCCCGTGCAAGGTGATCGTCAGGGAGTCGCTGGCGGACATGGCCAGCCCGTCGTGCATGCCGATCACCCCGGCGGCGACGGGCGCGACGTGCTGCCCGAAGACCACGTCCGGCTTGCCGAAGCGCTCGTACAGGCCGTCGTCGACCATGGCCTTGGCACCCGAACCCAGCTCCTCGGCCGGTTGGAACACCACCATGAGGCGACCGGAGAACTGGTCGCGGTCGGCGGCCAGCTGCGACGCAGCACCGAGGAGGCAGGTCACGTGCACGTCATGTCCGCACGCGTGCATCACGGACACGTCGTTGCCCAGCCGGTCGACGGCCTTGGCGCTGCTCGCATACGGGAGCCCCGTCAGCTCCTTCACGGGGAGGGCGTCCATGTCCGCCCGCAGCAGCGCGGTGGGTCCGGCACCGTTGTCGAGGATCCCGACGACTCCGGTGCCACCGATCGTGGTCGTGACCTCGTAGCCCCAAGCGGCCAGCCGGTCGGCGACCATCGCCGCGGTCCGGGTCTCCTGGAACGAAAGCTCGGGGTTGGCGTGCAGGTCCCGGTAGACGTCGGCGAGCTCGTCGTCGGTCATCGGCCGCGAGGTGTCGGCGGGCACGGACATGCCGATCAGCCTAGCCAGGGAGACGGCTTGCTTCCCTACGCCTCGAGAGCGTCGGTGAGCTCGGCGATCTCGTGGAGCGGCAGGCGGGGAGTGGCCGGGACGGGTACCCCGCGCCCGAGCCGCATCAGCATCTGCGGGTAGCCGCGGGCTGCGAGGCCCTCCAGCACCTGGCGTCGGGTGTCCGGTACCTCGAGCGCCTGGTTGACGAACGACGCGGCGAGCCCGTACAGGGTGGCCGACAGGAGCACCCGCTGGAGCGCGACGCCCGCCCTGACCCACGACGCGTGGTCGTCCTCGGAGGTGAACAGGATCGCGAGCACGGGGTGCGGCTCGAAGCTCGCGACGGGCCGCTCGGCCACCGGAGCTCCCCTGCGCAGGTCACGGACGGTCGCCCCCGGATCGTCGGAGAGCGGACCCAGCGCGTAGCCGGGGACGCCGTCGCGACGCTCGGAGTCGACACCCGTCCAGAGCGCTGCCTCAGCGGCCAGCGACGGGTCGGCGTCGCGTGCCTCCTCCGCTGCCCGCACCAGCTCGGCCAGCCGGCCGCGCTCGGCCTCCTCCTGGGGCACCAGCAGGTCGGCGCCTTCGAGCCGTGCGGCCTTGGTCATCGCCGCGATCGCGCCGACGGCCACCGGTCCGTCCTCGAACGGGTACCGGTTGGTGTGCCTCAGCTGGATCGCCTCGTACAGCCGCTCGGACAGGCCGCGCGCGACCGGCCGCCCGGCCAGGCTCACCTGCGCGACGAGGGTGGGACGAGCCGGGTCGGGGAGCAGCCGGATGCGCGGCTCGACGCCGAGGTGCCGTGCCGCCAGTCGCAGGTTGAACAGTGCGGCGCCGCAGCTGATCAGCAGCTGGCGCCCCTCGGCGTCGACTCCGCCGAGCTGCCTTCGCGGGTCGGCGAAC
>DAIPJR010000008.1:0-7559 GCA_036770165.1 Actinomycetes bacterium
CCAGTCGGACACCGTCGCGCAGGGCTTCGGCTCGCTCGGCCTCATGACGTCGGTGCTGATGACCCCGGACGGTCGTACGGTCGAGGCCGAGGCGGCGCACGGGACCGTGACCCGGCACTACCGGCAGCACCAGAAGGGCCAGCCGACGTCCACGAACCCCATCGCGTCGATCTTCGCGTGGACCCAGGGGCTCGCCCACCGCGGCCTGCTCGACAGCACGCCCGAGGTCACCGCCTTCGCGCACACCCTCGAGCGGGTGTGCGTGGAGACCGTCGAGAGCGGCAAGATGACCAAGGACCTCGCGATCCTCATCGGTCCCGACCAGCCCTACCTCACGACCCAGGAGTTCCTGGCCGCCATCGACGAGAACCTCCAGGCCGCCCAGCGCTAGCTGCTCCACGTCAACGTCAAGATCAACCGCAACGTCAAGATCACACACGCAGCCACGCGAAGCCCCAACGTCAAGACCTAGAGGCGCAGCTGCGGGCCGCGCTCACACGTCGGCGTGGTGCGCCGGAGGGCCGTTGGCGCGGTCTGCGGTTGCCAGGGCAGCCGCGCTTCGCGCCAGCCTGGGCAGATGTCGTCTGCTGGTGTCAGGACGCCACCTAGTGACACATGGCCTGGCACCGCTCAGGGAGAGCGGGCCTCGTGGCCGAGGCGTGCGCGGGGTGCCCGTTGGCGCGGTATGCGGTTGCCAGGGCAGCCGGGATGCGCGCCAGCCTGAGCAGATGTCGTCTGCTGGTGCTGGGGTACCACCAGACGCCACCGGCTGACACCAGACGCTAGCTGGCGCCACGTGATACCACCGAGCGACACGTCGCCCGAGGAGCCGGGCCGCACGCCGTACGCTGATCGTCATGGTGCACGCGCGGCTGGGGGCTGCCGATGGGTGACACGTGGGCCAAGATCGCGCTGGTCCTCGTCTTCATCCTCGTGGGCGGCCTCTTCTCGTCCACCGAGATGGCCCTGGTCTCCCTGCGGGAGAGCCAGCTCAAGGCGCTGGCCGGCCGCGGCAAGCGCGGTGCCCGCGTGGCGAGCGTCGCGAGCAACCCCAACCGGTTCCTGGCCGCGCTGCAGATCGGCGTGACGCTGGCCGGGTTCTTGTCCGCGGCGTTCGGGGCGGCGACGCTGTCCACCGAGTTCGCGCCGGTACTCGTCCGCTGGGGGCTTCCCAAGGGCATGTCCGACGCCACCGCGCTGATAGCCATCACCCTGGTCATCTCGTACTTCTCGCTCGTGCTCGGCGAGCTCGCTCCGAAGCGCATCGCGCTGCAGCGTGCCGAGGGGCTGGCCCTGGTCGCCGCGCCCGTGGTCGACCGGTTCGCCAGCCTGGTCAAGCCGGTCGTCTGGCTGCTGTCGCGGTCGACCGACTTCGTCGTACGGCTGCTGGGCGGGGACCCCAAGGCCGGTCGCCAGAAGATCAGCGACGAGGAGCTGCGGGCCCTGGTCACCGAGCACCAGTCGTTCGGCCGCGAGGAGCGCGCACTGTTCGAGGAGATCTTCGAGGCCGGCGACCGGCAGCTGCGCGAGGTGATGGTCCCGCGTACGGAGGTCGCCTTCCTCGATGCGAGCCTGCTCGTCCAGAAGGCGATCCGGGTGGTGTCCGAGCTGCCGCACAGCCGCTACCCGGTGGTCCGTGGCAGCGCCGACGACGTGGTGGGCTTCATCCACGTACGCGACCTGTTCGCACCGGCCGGCCGCGCGACCGGCGCACGCGTCGGGGACCTGGCCCGCGAGGTCGCCCAGCTCCCAGGCACCAAGCGCGTGCTGCCCGCGCTCACCGAGATGCGCCGCGCCAGCATGCACCTGGCCATCGTCGTCGACGAGTACGGCGGCACAGCGGGCATCGTCACGCTGGAGGACATCGTCGAGGAGCTGGTCGGTGACATCCGCGACGAGTACGACGTGGACGACCAGGCCTCACGGCGGCTCCGTGGCGGTGACCTCGAGGTGGAGGGCCTGCTCAACCTGGACGACTTCGAGGACGAGGCCGGGTTCGCGCTCCCAGACGGGCCGTACGAGACGGTGGCCGGCTTCGTGCTCGCCTCGCTCGGGCACATCCCCGCGGAGGGCGAGAGCGTCGTGGTGGCCGGGCACCGGCTCACGGTCACCGCTCGGGACGGGCGCCGCGTGTCCCGGGTCCGGGTCACCCCGGTGGACCTGCCCGCCGAGCCGTCGGCCGACCCTCCGCCCGCGCCGCAGCCAGGTTTGCCAGAATGATCCGCATGCCCACCAGGCCCCGCGTGTTCTCCGGCATGCAACCCACTGCCGACTCCCTGCACCTTGGCAACTACCTCGGTGCCCTCCTTCAGTGGGTCGAGCTGCAGGAGAGCCACGACTGCGTCTTCTGCGTCGTCGACCTGCACGCGATCACTGCCGGCCACGAGCCGGACGTGCTTCGAGCGCGTACCCGGGCAACGGCGGCGCAGTACCTCGCGGGCGGGATCGACGTCGATCGGAGCACGCTGTTCGTGCAGAGCCACATCCCCGAGCATGCGCAGCTGGCCTGGGTCCTGGGCTGCATCACCGGGTTCGGCGAGGCCGGACGGATGACGCAGTTCAAGGACAAGTCGCAGCGTGAGGGAACCTCAGGGCCCTCGGTCGGGCTGTTCACCTACCCGATCCTGCAGGCGGCCGACATCCTGCTGTACCTGACCGATCAGGTGCCGGTCGGCGAGGACCAGCGCCAGCATGTCGAGCTGTCCCGCGACCTCGCGCAGCGGTTCAACACCCGCTTCGGCGACACTTTCGTGGTGCCCGACGCGTACATCGTGAAGGGCCGGGCCAAGATCCTCGACCTGCAGAACCCGGACAAGCAGATGAGCAAGAGCATCGGCGGCCCTGGCGTCCTGTGGCTGCTGGACGACCCGGCGGTCAACGCGAAGAAGATCCGCAGCGCGGTGACCGACGCGGAGCGGGAGATCCGCTTCGACCCCGAGGCCAAGCCGGGCATCTCCAACCTGCTGACGATCCTGTCCGCGCTGGGCGGGGAGCCGATCGAGGCCCTGGAGAAGCGCTTCGACGGGGCCGGGTACGGCGACTTCAAGGTCGCGGTCGCCGAGGCGTTCGTGGCGATGGCGACCCCGTTCCGCGAGCGCGTCCTCGGATACCTCGACGAGCCGGCCAGCCTCGACGAGGCGCTTGGGGCCGGCGCTGCGAAGGCGCGCGCGATCGCGAGCCGTACGCTGGCCACGGTCTACGACAGGGTCGGCTTCCTGCCGCCGGCCCGGTGACCGACACCCCCGCTCCTGACCCCGGTGGTGCCAGCGCCGCCCGGGTGATCGGAGTCGCGGTCGCGATCCCGGAGCCGCACGGCTCGCGCCTGCAGGCGATCAGGGCGCGCCTCGGCGACGCCCAGGCCGACGCCATCCCCACGCACGTCACCTTGCTGCCCCCGACGACGGTCGACGCGAGCCTGCTGCCCGAGATCGACGACCATCTCACGGCGGTGGCGCGTGCCCAGCGCCCGTACTCGATGATGCTGCAGGGTTCTGGCACCTTCCGGCCGGTGTCCCCGGTGGTGTTCGTGACGCTCGTCGACGGCATCTCGGCCTGCGAGCGGCTGGAGAGCGCGGTTCGTTCCGGCGTGCTCTGGCGGCCGCTCCACTTCAACTACCACCCGCACGTGACGGTCGCGCACGACCTGCCCGACGACGTGCTCGACCACGCCCGCAAGGAGCTGGCCGACTACACCGCGGCGTTCCTCGTCGACCACTTCACGGTCTACGAGCACCTCGACGGGGTGTGGCACCCGCGCCGGAACTTCCCGTTCGCCGAGGGTTAGGCCGGCGTGTCCATCCAGCCGGCGCCGCTGCTCCGACGGCTCCGCGACCGGCTCGACCGGATCCGCGACCGGAGCCCGCTCGCGGCTCACGGCGTCCGCGCGGTCGACCGGTTCCTGGACACGCAGGGCTCGCTGCTGGCAGCCGCGGTGAGCTATTTCGGCTTTCTCGCGCTGTTCCCGCTGCTGGCCGTGGCGCTCGGCGTGACCTCGGTGCTCTCGCACCTCGCTCCCTCCGTCGATGCCAGCCTGCGGGACCAGCTGACCCGGCTGTTCCCCTCAGTCGACCTGAACTCGCTCGCGCGCGACAGCATCACCATCGGCATCGTCGGCCTGGTGCTGCTGCTGTACACCGGGGTGCGCTGGGTGGGTGCGCTCCGTCGCTCGGTGTCGCTGATGTGGGACGTGGCGCCGCGCACGGTGGGTTTCGTCCGCGGGCTGGTGAGGGACATCGCCGTGCTCGCGCTGCTCGGCGGCGCCCTGCTCGGCTCCGCCCTCCTCACCCTGCTGACCCAGCTCGCTTCCGACGTCGTCGGCGGATGGATGGGGCTGGACGCGCGACCGTCGGCCTTCCTCGTCCACCTGCTCGCGCTCGTCACGGCGCTGGCCGCCAACTGCCTGGTGGGCCTGGTGCTGTTCTGGGGGCTGCCGCACGGACCGGCCGAGGGTCGCGCCATCCTGCAGGCATCCGCCGTGTTCGCCGTCGGCTTCCAGGTGCTCCTGCAGCTGGTGACCGTGATCGTGTCGGGCGCCTCGCGCAACGTCGTCTACGGCACCTTCGCTGCGACGGTCGGCGCGCTCGTCTGGATCTCGTACGTGTCCCGGCTGATCCTGCTGCTCGCGGCGTGGAACGCGACGGGCGATCCACGCCCGCGGCCGGGCCCACGTACGTGATGATGGCCGACAGGGTCGACCCGGGGTACGAGGGAGCGAGCATGAGCCTGGCCGCCAAGGCGCCGGAGGAGCGTCGACGGCGCATCCTGATGGCGGCCGTGGACGTGCTGCGAGAACGCGGCTACTCCGGCACCAGGGTGGTCGACATCGCGGAGGCCGCAGGCACGTCGTCCGGCCTCGTGCTCTACCACTTCAAGAGCCTCGAGGGCGTGCTGGCCCAGGCCCTGACGACGCTCGAGGACGACTTCTACGAAGGGCTGGCCCGCGACCTGCAGGCGACCTCCGGGCCGGTCGAGCGGCTGCGGTACATGGGCGAGCTCGGCGCGGGAGCGGGACCCGCCGTCGGCGACTGGTCGCTGTGGCTGGAGATCTGGGTACGGGCGCTGCGCGACGACGGCGCCCGGCTCACGCGCGAGGCACTGGACAGCAGGTGGCGCAGCGCCCTGCGCGAGGTCATCGACGAGGGTGTCGCGTCCGGCGAGTTCGCCCCGCGCGACGCGGAGGCCACGACGACCCGGCTCGCCTCGCTGATGGACGGGCTCGCGATCCAGCTGGCGCTGGCCGACCCGGGCATGACGCCGGCGCGGATGCGCGACCTGTGGCTGGAATCGGCATCCCTCGAGCTCGGGGCGGAGATCAGACCGGCAGATATCGGCAGCCGGTAGCCCCTAGACGATCATCCTGCTACCTTCCCGAAAGATCTTGGTGCGGCAGACTACGGGAGCAGGCAGCGATGACGTTCGACGGCCAAAACCCTTGGTGGCTCATCGCCATCGCCGTCGTGCTCCTCATCTCCACAGCGGTCGAGCTCGTGATGGCATGGCAGCCCGGCGAACCCGCGACCGTGAGCGCGGAGCCGGACCTCGCGACAGCTGCCGCCACCGTGCTGGTGGCAGCGACCGTGGTGCTCAGCCCGGTGGTGCCCGTGCCCGAGGGTCTGCGCGACCCGCTCGCAGCCGTCGCCGTGGCCCTGGTGGTCGTCGGTGCCGGGCTGCGGATCCGGGCCATCCTCGAGCTGCGCGAGCTCTTCTCGCCGCGCGTGGAGGTCCGCCTCGACCACCACCTCGTCTCGTCGGGTCCCTATCGCTTCGTGCAGCACCCCGGCTACACCGGTGCAGTCCTGGTGTTCGTCGGGCTGGGGTCGGTCCAGCTCCGCCCGGCCGCCCTCGCAGCGACCGTCGTGCTCGTGGCTGCGGTCTGCCGCCGGGCTGCCGCCGAGGAGCGGCTTCTCGAGCGACGGCTCGGTGCTCCGTACCTGCGCTACCACCGCTCCACGGGCCGGTTCCTCCCCAGGTTCACGGCCCACCTAGACGAGCCGCCCGCCCGACCCGACGGCTTTGCGGAGGAGGTGAACTCACATGGGAAACACGATGATGACGACTGCCGAGCCCTACGCGGCTCCCGCGCTGCTGGCCAGCTCCACTGAGGCTCCTCAGCGCAACGACTGGGCGGTCATCGGGATGGCACTCGTTCTCGTCCTGGCGATCTTCGGCAGTGCGGCGACGTTCTGCTGGGTCGTCTGCCACGGCCGCGTGTCCAGCTGCAACACCGCTGGTCCGTTCTGGGCACGTACCGTCACGGCGGTCTGTCACCCGTAGCGCGGTACGCCGCGCTGCCCCGCACTGGTGCACGTGCCCCGCGACGCAGGCTCGGGGCACGTGCACCAGCCAAGTGACACTCCGATCTCGAGGAAGGTGGTGGCAGGCTCCTTGCTGTCCGTGAACGGCTCGGCGAGAGTCGCACTGGCCGCTGGCGTCCGGCTGCACGACGACACGTTGCACGACGAGCTGAGCGGTGCCACGCACCGCTTGAACGCGACGGGCGCGGCCGGGCTCGCCGCGTTGACCTCCGGCGCCACGTTCACGGACGTCTGCGCGGAGCTCGCCGATCGGTGGGCCACCACTTCGGCGCGCGTGCGCGAGGACCTCCTTGAGCTGCTCGACGACCTCGACCGGTACGACCTGATCGAGGTACGGACCGGCCGCGCGCTGCGCGCACAGATCGGGGCTGCGTGGCGCCGGCTCAGCAGCCCCCTGCTCATGGGCGTATCTGTGTGGGTCTGGTTGCTGGCCAAGCCGGGGCGGAAGGCGGGGCGCCGGTATCCCGGCACGATCATGGGGCTGACCCGGGCCAGCGCGCGGTCCCAGTCGGTGGCGTTCGTGCTGCTCGGCGTGCTGGTCCCGTCCGTTGCAGTGCTCGTACAGCTCGAGGTCGACGGCGGTGATCTCGCTGCTGCTACCGCAGGGCTCGACAGCCTCGTCGCGCACGTGTGGGCCGCCCTCGCCGCCTTCTTCGTCCTCACGGTGCTCCACGAGCTGGCGCACGCGCGCGCCGCGCGAGGGCTCGGTGCCCAGGTCCTGTACGCCCACAGCCGTGGCTGGGCCGTCTCGGTGGTCCGTACGCCGCTCCACCGTGCCGGTGAGGCTCTCGTCGGACTGGCCGGACCTGCTGCCGCCTTCCTCGTGGGCGGGTCGGCAGCCCTCGCTCTGCATGTGGTCGGCGGGCAGCCACTGGGGTTGCAGACCTCGTACGCGGCCACGGTCCTGGCCATCGCTGCCGCCCACCTGCTGAGCCTCGGACCCTGGAGCGAGGACGGCCGAGCCGTGCTCGCCCTGGTCGCCGCGTCCGACCGCCGAAGCCGGGCACTCCCGACGGTAGGGCGCTGATGTCCGCCCAGCCGCCGGGCATCGCCTGCTCGCGGCTCGTGGTCTGCCGTGGTGACTTCCGGCTCGGCCCTCTCGATCTCGAGCTCGCCGCCGGTCAGATCGCCTGCCTGGTCGGTCCGAACGGCTCCGGGAAGACGACCCTCCTCAAGACGATCATGGGTCTGATCCCGGCTGTGTCCGGCGAGGCCGCGGTCCATGGCGTCAGCACCCGCGGGCGG
>DAIPJR010000008.1:7569-17963 GCA_036770165.1 Actinomycetes bacterium
CCCGCCGTGCTCCGGGAGCTCGGCTATGCCGCCGATGGCGACGAGGGTCTGATCGGCGAGCTGACGGCGACCGAGCTCTGGGACCTGCATGCGCTCGTCCATACCCGGCGCGGCGGCTCGCTCGAGCAGATGCGCGCTCGGGCCCGAACGTTGGCGCAGACGCTGGACTTCGTCGCGCCAGCGACCCGCGTCTCCGCACTCAGCCACGGTATGCAGAAGAAGACGCAGCTGGTCGCGGCCCTGCTGCATGAACCTTCGGTGCTCGTCCTCGACGAGCCCCGCAATGGGCTAGACCCGCTTGCCATCGAACGGCTGGAGCAGCTCGTCATGCGCGAAGCGAGTGCCGCCAAGACCGTCGTCATCGCCACGCACGACCTGCGCTTCGCCGAGCGGATCGCCGACCAGGTCGTCATCCTCAGCCGCGGGGCCGTCCTCGAGGCTGGCCGGCCGAGCGACATCTGCACGGACGGCGACGACCTCGTCGAGACCTTCTTCCGCCTGGTCGATGCCGACCGCGTCGAGACCTGACATGGCGTTCCTGAGCGTCCAACGTTGGTTCTGGCGGATCGCGTTCCGCCAGCTCCTCGCGCCCACCGGCGGGAGCCGCAGCACGCCGGCGCGCTGGACCGTACTGGCCTTCGGGCTCATCGGCAGCGCTGCTGCCGCAGCCGTGGTGGCGCGCCTCGCGGCGGCCGGTGCCTCCGGGACGCTGCCGGTCTCGCTCGCGCTTCCGTGGCTGAGCGCGGCGGGTGTGCTCGTCTTCGCGGGGACGACTCTCGCGGCCCTGTGCGCGATGACCGACGACTACCCCGTACGGCAGGCGCTGGTGGCACTGCCGCTGAGCGAGCGGAGCATCATGCTCGGCGTGGTGGCTCCGACCGTCGTCACGGTCTGTGCCTGCGGCGCCCTGCTGCTGCCGGCACTGGTGGTCGGGCTCGGGACACTGACGGGTACCACGCCCGCCCGTCTCGTTCAGCCGGTAGCCGGCTCGCTGGTGCTCGGGTCGGCCGTCGGGCTGCTCCTGGCGACGGCCGCCCGCGTGGTCGCGCGCCGGCTCGGCGGGTCGCGCGGGTTGGCGTACCCGCTGGGCGTCGTCACCCTCGTGGGCCTGGGTGTGGCGACGGTGGTTGCGCTCCGCGGGGGTGGCCCGGCAGCCCTCTGGTGGCGGGCGGTCCTCGTCCCTGCGTCTGCGGGCTCCTTCGCCGAGGCCGCACCTGGTGGCACGCTCGTACCTGCCGGGTGCGGCCTGCTGCTGGCCGGCTGGCTGTACTGCTCCGTCGTGCCAGGTGACCTCGGGCGCGCGACCGGAGCGCGTCCGATGATCGTGTGGTCGCCGACCTGGCCCTTGGCGCTGTTCTGGCTGGAGGTCCTGCGCCTGAGCCGGCACCCGCGGCTGGTGGGATCGCTGCTCGCGGTGGGTGCCGTGGCGCTGGGTGGGCTGCTCTGGCTCTCCCGCGTCAGCGACCCGGCGACCAGGCTCGACGTGCTCGGCGCCGTGCTCACGATCTCCGCAGCCACCTTGGTGCACCCGTTCCTGCTGCTGAGCACCTGCGTGCCGCGGCCGTACCCGCCGCAGCTGTTGCTCGGAGAGTCGACGGTCCGTTGGTGGTCGCGGGTGTTCGGCGCCTGTTGCCTGCTGGTCGGGCCATCAGTCCTGGCCCTGCTCGTGGTGACCGCGGGTCCGTTGCGAGCGCTGGGATACGCGGTCTTCTCGGCGGGGGTCTCCCTCCTGGCCGCAGCCCTCGGCCTGGCCGTCGGCGTGGTGCGACCGCTGGCGCCAGGGGCCGTCGCCGCCGAGACCGGGCTGCTGATGGCGGCCGTGCTGCTGCTCTACGCCCTCTTGCTGGGTCTCGGCCACATCTACAGCGCCCCTGCGTCGCTGGGTGCGGCCTGCTCCGTCGCGGGTCTGGTCGCCCTTGTCCTTGCCGGCGTCACCGAACGAAGGGAGCTGAGATGGTGCCGATGACAGTGGACGGCGGGACGAGGCAGCGACGCACGAGCGGGGTGCGGCTGGTCCTTGTCCTGGTCGTGGTCGAGGCGGTGGCCTACTTCTGCCTGTTCCTGACCCTCGCCGGCCGGCTCGGGCAGGGCGCGGCGACGGCTGTCGTCACGTCGGACGTCCAGCTGTTCGGGCTGACCGTGTTCCGGGGCGTCAGGGACGGAGCCGTCACGACGGTCCAGTCCGCAGGCTGGCTGCTGCCGGTCTTGCTCGTCATCCCGGTGCTCGCATGGGGTGGTGTGGCCGCCCTCCAGCGGCGGACTCGCTGAACGGCTGGTCAGGAACCGAGCCGCACTGCTAGCCTCGGCTGCGTACTGAACGTCCGTTCAGTACGCAGACCACCAGGAGCTGATCGTCATGGGCACCACCGGCAGCAGCGCGCCTCGAGAAGGCAGCGCCGACCGCGCCGATAGGGCCACCCTCCAGCGGCAGGTGAAGGACCACCTGCTGCTCAACTTCACCGACATGGCCGAGTTCGCCGACCAGGACGTACGGATCTTCGTCCGGGGGGACGGCTGCCACGTGATCGACGCCGAGGGTCGCCGGGCCATCGACGGCATCTCCGGCCTGTTCTGCACCAACCTCGGCCACGGCTTCGGCGCCGAGATCGGTGCGGCCGCGCAGCGCCAGCTCTCCGACCTCGTGTTCACCCCCTCGTGGTTCGTCACGCACCCGTCGGCCGCCGCCCTCGCCGAGCGGCTCGCCCGTCTCGCGGCGCCCCTCGGGCTGACCCGTGCGTTCTTGACCAGCGGTGGTGGCGAGGCCAACGAGGCGGCCTGGAAGCTGGCCCGGCAGTGGCACGCCGCAAACGGCCAGCCGCAGCGCCGCAAGGCCATCTCGCGCCGCCTCGCCTACCACGGCACGTCCCTCGGTGCGCTCTCGTTCACCGGCCTCCCGTACGCGCGCCACCCGTTCGAGCCGCTCCCGATCCCGACCGCGTTCGTGAGCAACACCAACGCCTACCGGCACCCGCTGGGCGACGACCAGGACGCCTACACCGCCTGGCTGCTGGCCGAGGTCGAGGAGACGATCCAGTGGGAGGGCCCCGACCAGGTGGCGCTCCTGATCGCCGAGCCCGTGCAGAACTCGGGCGGCTCGTTCACCCCGCCGCGCGGCTACTGGCCGGGCCTGCGCGCCCTCTGCGACAAGTACGGGATCCTGCTCGTCGCCGACGAGGTGATCACCGGGTTCGGCCGCGTAGGCGAGTGGTTCGGCTCGCTGCGGTTCGACGCCCAGCCCGACCTGCTGACCTTCGCCAAGGGCGTCACCGCCGGCCACGCACCGCTCGGCGGCGTGCTGATGTCGGACAAGGTGGCGGCGCCGTTCGTCTCCGGCGACGCCGTCTACACCCACGGCCTCACCTTCGGCGGGCACCCCCTGACGACGGCGGTCGCGCTGTCGGCGCTCGACATCTACGAGCGGGAGGGGGTGCTCGACAACGTGAAGGCCAACGAGCCGTACCTCCGCAGCGCCCTCGAGGAGCTCCGCCGGGTGCCGATCGTCGGCGACGTCCGTGGCGCCGGGTACTTCTGGTCGGTCGAGCTGGTCAAGGACCGTGCGACCCGGCAGACGTGGGAGGAGGACGAGGCGAGCTGGCTGCTCAGGGACATCCTCACCGCGCAGATGGTCGAGCTCGGGCTGCTCTGCCGTCTCGACGACCGCGGCGACCCGGTGATCCAGCTGTCGCCGCCACTGGTGGCCGACCGCGCCCTCCTTGACGCGATGGTCGGCATCGTCGGGCAGGCGCTCGAGGCCGCCTGGGCCGGCTGGCAGGACCGGGCCGGTCGCGCCGCCTGACCCCTGGGTACGCTCCGCGCATGAGTGAAGGGCGGAAGTCGGAGTCAGGACTGCCGATCCACCCGGTCTACCGGGCCGAGGACCTGGCTGGCTGGGACCCGGTGGAGCGCCTCGGCGAGCCGGGCAGCTACCCGTACACCCGGGGGGTCTACGCCTCGATGTACACCGGTCGGCCGTGGACGATGCGCCAGTACGCCGGCTTCGGCACTGCCGTCGAGTCCAACCGGCGCTACCGGCAGCTGCTCGCCGCCGGGCAGACCGGGCTCTCGGTCGCGTTCGACCTCCCGACGCAGATGGGCTACGACTCGGACAACGCGGTCGCCGAGGGCGAGGTCGGCAAGGTCGGCGTCGCCATCGACTCGATCGACGACATGCGGATCCTGTTCGACCAGATCCCTCTCGACCGGGTGTCGACGTCGATGACGATCAACGCCCCCGCCGCGATCTTGCTGCTGCTGTACCAGCTGGTCGCCGAGGAGCAGGGGGTCGAGCCGGCGCAGCTGACCGGGACCATCCAGAACGACGTGCTCAAGGAGTACATCGCGCGCGGCACCTACATCTACCCGCCGCGGCCCTCGCTCCGGCTGATCACCGACATCTTCTCGTACTGCCGCACCGAGATCCCGAAGTGGAACACGATCTCGATCTCCGGCTACCACATGGCCGAGGCCGGAGCGACGCCCGCGCAGGAGATCGCGTTCACCCTCGCCGACGGCATCGAGTACGTGCGAGCGGCCGTGGCCAGCGGGCAGCACGTCGACGAGTTCGCTCCGAGGCTGGCGTTCTTCTTCGTGGCACGGACGACGCTGCTCGAGGAGGTCGCGAAGTTCCGCGCGGCCCGGCGGATCTGGGCCCAGGTGATGCGCGACGAGTTCGGCGCACAGGACCCCAAGTCGCTGATGCTGCGCTTCCACACGCAGACCGCAGGGGTCCAGCTCACCGCGCAGCAGCCGGAGGTCAACCTGGTGCGCGTCGCCGTGCAGGGCCTGGCTGCCGTCCTCGGCGGTACGCAGTCGTTGCACACCAACTCCTTCGACGAGGCCCTCGCGCTGCCGTCGGAGAAGGCGGCCCGGCTCGCCCTCCGTACCCAGCAGGTGCTCGCCTACGAGACCGATGTGACAGCAACCGTCGACCCCTTCGCCGGTTCGTACGTGGTGGAGTCGCTGACCGACGACGTCGAGACCGCCGCCCGCGAGCTGATGGAGCGCGTCGAGGGGCTCGGCGGCGCCGTGTCGGCCATCGAGGCCGGCTTCCAGAAGGGCGAGATCGAGCGGTCCGCCTACGCCATCGCGCAGGCCATCGACTCGGGCGAGCGCGTCGTCGTCGGGCTGAACCGGTTCACCGTCGAGCACGAGGAGCACTACGAGCCGTTGCGGGTCGACCCCGCCATCGGTGCCCAGCAGGCCGAGCGGCTGGCCCGGCTGCGGGCCGAGCGCGACAACGGCGCGGTCGACGCGGCCCTCGTGGCGCTGAAGAAGGCCGCGTCCGCGACGGACAACGTGCTCTACCCGATGCGGGACGCCCTCGCCGCGAGGGCCACGGTGGGCGAGGTCTCGGACGCGCTGCGCGAGGTCTGGGGCACCTACGTCCCCGCCGACGCCTTCTAGCCGTACCCGGCTGGGGCGCTTCGGCGGCTGCTGCCGGCGGCTGCTGGCGGCGGCTGGTGGTCCCCGGCGGCTTGCGCTGAGACGGACGCCTGGTTGGCCCGTAGGCGGGCCAACCAGGCCCGGTTCGACCCAGTGGCAGCGGCTTCACCCGGCGCGGTGATTGTGGCTCGGGTTGACCCAGCGCGCCCAATTTGTGACTGTTGATGCATGGTTGCCCCCCTCGTCCTCACCGTCCTGCTCCTCCTCTTCGTCACCGGCCTCGTCTGGGTCGCCTTCACGCACGAGCGCACCGACGAGACCGAGCGCTTCAACCGGGCCCGCGAGATCACGTCCTCCTGGGCCGACCCCTCGTTGACGGCCGACTCCGTGCCGACGCAGGAACCGGTACGAGTCCCCGACGACGAGGCCGAGCGCCGGCACCGCTAACCTGCCCGGGTGCCCGCGTCGCTCCCTCAGCCGCCGACCTCTGAGCCGCTGATCGCTGAGCCGCCGACCTCTGCTCCACCCCTCTCTGAGCTGCAGCGCGCAGCGATCGGTGCCGCCGTCGCGCGCCACGCGGCCGGGCTGGTCGAGCTCCGGCGCGACCTGCATGCCCACCCGGAGCTGAGCCATGCGGAGCGGCGCACGACCGAGGTGATCCGGGCCCGCCTGTTCGCTGCTGGTCTCCAACCCGTCGTCCTCGCGAACGGGACCGGGCTGACCTGCGACCTCGGCGCTGACCTCGGCGCTGACCTCGGCGCTGACCTTGGTGCTGCGCCGGACGGCGGGACGCTGGTGGCTCTGCGCGCCGACCTCGACGCGTTGCCGGTGGCCGACGAGAAGGACGTGCCCTACCGATCGACGGTGGCGGGGCGCTGCCACGCCTGCGGCCACGACGTGCACACCGCGGTGGTGGTGGGCGCCGGGCTCGTGCTGGCCGAGCTCGCCGCTGCCGGGCTGCTCGAGGGGCGGGTCCGGCTGATCTTCCAGCCGGCCGAGGAGGCCACGCCGGGGGGCGCGCTCGACGTCATGGCTGCCGGCGGCCTCGACGGGGTCGGCCGGATCTTCACCGTGCACTGCGACCCGCGGCACGACGTGGGAACGGTCGGCCTCCGCGTGGGTCCGATCACCGGGTCGGCCGACCACGTCCTGGTCCGGCTGACCGGGCCCGGCGGGCACACCGCCCGCCCGCACCTGACCGCCGACCTCGTCTACGCGCTGGGCCGGGTGATCACCGACGTACCCGCCGTCCTGTCCCGTCGGGTCGACCCGAGGGCCGGTCTCTCGCTGGTCTGGGGCCGCGTCCAGGCGGGTGCGGCAGCCAACGCGATCCCTCGTACGGGGGAGGTGGACGGCACCGTCCGCGCGCTGGACGCGACCGTCTGGGAGCTCGCGCCGGGAATCGTCGAGGACGCGATCCGAGGGGTGGTCGAGCCGTACGGCGTCGGAGTCGAGATCGACTACCGGCGCGGGGTGCCGCCCGTGGTCAACGAGGCGGTCTCCGTCGAGCGGCTCGCCCAGGCGGCGAGCGAGCTCGTCAGCGACACGTCGGTCTTCGAGACCGAGCAGTCGCTCGGCGGCGAGGACTTCGCGTGGTACCTCGGCCAGGTGCCGGGGGCCCTGGCACGCCTCGGCGTGCGGCGGCCGGGCGACCCGCTGAGCCATGACCTCCATCAGGGCAGCTTCGACGTCGACGAGCGGGCGATCCAGGTCGGCGTACGGCTCCTCGTGGGTGCCGCGCTGCTCTCTGTTTCATAACGGTATGTGGAACTCTCCGCTCACACCGGTAATGGTCTCTTCCCGACAGATATACGGTACCGGGGTCCGTTGAGTGAAGGGCTGCGTGCCCGCTGAGGAGGATCTGGTGAAGAAGCACCTGAGGTCGGCCGCCGTCTTCGGCGTGGCCGCGCTGGCACTTGTGGCCTGCGGGTCGAAGAGCACGCCGGCGTCGTCGTCGCCGGCGGCCAGCGCGTCGTCCGGGAGCCCCACGGCCTCCGCGTCGAGCGCTGCGTACAACGCCTGCATGGTTCTCGACACCGGTGGTGTCGACGACCGCTCGTTCAACCAGTCGTCCTGGCAGGGCATGACGGACGCCGCGAGCAAGAACCCGAACATCAAGGTCTCCTACGTCGCGTCCAACTCGCAGAACGACTACACCCCGAACCTCACCGCCGAGCAGGGCAAGGGCTGCGCCACGATCATCGCCGTCGGCGGCCTGATGGGTGACGCGGTCAAGGCTGCCGCTGCCGCCAACGCCACCCAGCAGTACGCCGAGGTCGACGCGTCCTCGAGCGGCCCGAACGTCTACGGCATCCAGTTCAACACCGCGCAGGGCGGGTTCCTCGGTGGCTACCTCGCCGCGGGCATGACCAAGACGGGCAAGGTCGCGACCTACGGCGGCCTGAACATCCCGCCGGTCACGATCTACATGGACGGCTTCTGGGAGGGCGTCCAGTACTACAACAAGATCAAGCACACGACGGTGAAGGTTCTCGGTTGGAACGAGACCAACCAGAAGGGCGGCACGTTCGCCGCGAGCTTCACCGACCAGGGCAAGGGCCGCTCGATCACCCAGTCCTTCATCTCGGCCGGTGCGGACATCATCTTCCCGGTCGCGGGCGGTACGGGTCTCGGCAGCGGTGCCGCGGCGCTGGCCTCCGGCGGCAAGGTCTCGGTCATCTGGGTCGACACCGACGGCTGCCTCAGCGCGCCCCAGTACTGCGGCGTGTTCCTCACCAGCGTCGTCAAGGGCCTCGCGAGCGCGGTCACGACGTACGTCACCACGGCGGCCGGCGGCACTGCGCTCGGCGGCCAGAACTTCATCGGCACCCTGAGCAACCAGGGCACCGGGCTGGCCCCGTACCACGACTTCGCGACGAAGGTCCCGGCCGCGCTCCAGGCCGAGGTCACGCAGGTCGGCGCCGACATCACCAGCGGCAAGATCGCGCTGACGTCGCCGAGCCAGCCGAAGTAGCAGCACTCCTGCACGAAGCTGAGGGGGAGGGTCCCAGACCCTCCCCCTCAGCGCTGTCTCGACCCGTACGATCCCAGTCGGAGGTCGGCGTGAAGCTGGAGCTGCGGGGTATCACCAAGAGGTTCGGGTCCCTGGTCGCCAACGATCACATCGACCTGACCGTCGAGCCAGGGGAGATCCACGCCCTGCTCGGTGAGAACGGTGCCGGCAAGAGCACCCTGATGAACGTCCTGTACGGGATGTACGCGCCCGACGAGGGCGAGATCCTGATCGACGACGTACCCGTGACGTTCTCCGGGCCGGGTGCGGCGATGGCGGCCGGGATCGGGATGGTCCACCAGCACTTCATGCTCGTCCCGGTGTTCACCGTCGCCGAGAACGTGATGCTGGGGCACGAGGACACGCGGCCCGGTCCTCTCGGGTTCCTCGACCGGCGCGGCGCGCGGCGCAAGGTCCAGGAGGTCTCGGCGCGCTACGGGCTGGCCGTGCCGCCGGACGCGGTCGTGGAGGACCTCCCGGTCGGGGTCCAGCAGCGCGCCGAGATCGTCAAGGCCCTGATGCGCGACGCCAAGGTGCTGATCCTGGACGAGCCGACCGCGGTGCTCACGCCGCAGGAGACGGACGACCTGATCGCGGTGATCCGCCGGCTGCGCGACGGCGGGACATCGGTGGTGTTCATCACGCACAAGCTGCGCGAGGTGCGTGCCCTGGCCGACAAGGTCACCGTGATCCGCCGCGGCCGGGTGGTGGCGACGACCGATCCGACCACCAGCGAGCAGGAGATGGCGTCGATGATGGTCGGCCGCCAGGTGCTGCTCACCGTGGACAAGGGATCGGCCACCCCGGGCGCGACGGTGCTCGGCGTGGAGGGGCTCACCTTCGTCTCGCCGGACGGCCTGCTCCAGGTCGACGACGTGTCGTTCGAGGTGCGAGCCGGCGAGATCTACGCGGTCGCCGGTGTCCAGGGCAACGGCCAGACCGAGCTGACCGAGTGCCTCCTCGGGCTGCAGGCACCGACCCGCGGCACGGTGTCCGTCGACGGGCACGACGTCACCGGGCTCGGCGTCGACGAGCGGCTCGCCCTCGGCCTCGGCTTCGTGCCTGAGGACCGCATGGCTGACGGGCTGGTCGGTCCGTTCACGGTCGCGGAGAACCTCGTGCTAGACCTGTACCACCGCCCGCCGTTCGGCCGCGGGATCTCGATCGACCTCGATGCCGTCGCGGCCAACGCGGACGCCCGCATCCAGGAGTTCGACATCCGTACGGAGTCGGCCGAGGCTCTCGCGAGCACGCTGTCCGGCGGCAACCAGCAGAAGGTCGTGCTCGCGCGCGAGCTGTCGCGCCCGCTGAAGGTCCTCGTGGTGTCCCAGCCGACCCGCGGGCTGGACGTGGGGTCGATGGAGTTCGTCCACCGCCGGATCGTGGCCGAGCGGGATGCGGGTACCGCCGTGGTGCTGGTGTCCACCGAGCTCGACGAGGTGCTCGGCCTCGCCGACCGCATCGCGGTCATGTACCGCGGCCGCATCATCAGCGAGGTGGGGGCCGGTGCCACGGCCGAGGAGGTCGGCCTGCTGATGGCCGGCGCGATCCCCGAGACGGAAGCGCGATGAGCGAGCGCCGGCTCCTGACCTGGCTGCGCGAGGCCAACTCGGTCGTCCTAACCGTGTACGCCTTCGTGCTGTCCCTCGTCGCCGGTGCCGTACTGATCACGGTCACCGACAAGGACACGATCAAGGCGTCCAAGTACTTCTTCCAGGCGCCCGCCGACACCGTGAGCGCCGCGTGGCGTGCCGTCTCGTCGGCGTACAGCGCGCTGTTCGAGGGGTCGATCCTCGATCCGTCGACCCTGTCCAGCGGCGACCTCACCAAGATCCTCTACCCGCTGTCCGAGACCCTGGTCAATGCGACGCCGCTGATCCTCGTGGGGCTCTCCGTGGGGCTGGCGTTCCGGGCCGGCCTGTTCAACATCGGCGGGCAGGGTCAGATCATCATGGGCGCGATCTTCGCCGGCTACGTCGGCTTCGCCTGGCACCTGCCG
>DAIPJR010000136.1:0-6017 GCA_036770165.1 Actinomycetes bacterium
GCTCTCCACGATCAACCCGCTGAACGCGTTCAAGGACCTTCCAGCCGGCGGTGGCTCGGGGGTCAAGGTGGCCGGTGCGGTCCTGCCCGCCGGCATCGGCGCGATCGGGCTGTTCTTCGCGTTCTGGTCGTGGGTCGGCTACGAGACCACGGCGGTCTACGGCGAGGAGTCGCGCAACCCGCGGCGCATCGTCCCCAGGGCCACGCTCATCGCGGTCGTCGGCCTCGGCCTGTTCTACACGTTCGTGTCGTGGATGGTCATCGCCGGCAACGGCGCCCACCACGCCATCGACCAGGCGGCCAACAACTCGATCGGTATGTTCACCGACCTGGCCCAGAAGAACCTGGGTGGCCACTGGGTCGTCAACGTCTACCTGTTCCTGATCGTGTCGGGCTCGTTCGCCTGCGCGCTCGCCTTCCACAACGCGGCCAGCCGCTACCTGTACGCGATCGGGCGCGAGGTCCCTGGGTTCAAGCGCACCCTGGGTGCCACCCACCCGACGCACCACACCCCGCACATCGCCTCGATCGCCCAGACGGCGATCACCGTGGTGCTGACGGTCGGCTTCTACCTGCTGACCCCCAAGGGCAGCGACGTCCTGCAGGGCGGGTACATCTACGAGTACGGCCTGCTGGCCATCCTCGGCACGATGGCGATCCTGATCGTGCAGTCCATCTGCTCGCTGGCGGTGATCTTCTACTTCCACTACCAGAAGAAGCAGCCTGGGAACGTCGTCGTGACGGGCATCATCCCCGCTCTCGGCGCGATCGGGATGGGGTACGTGGTCTGGCTGCTGGGGCACCACCTCGCGTTCGCCGGTGGTGCCGCGTCAGGGTCGCTGTTCTTCACCCTGATCCCGTGGATGGTCATCGTGACCTTCCTGCTCGGCCTCGGGTTCGCTCTCTACCTGAAGACCCAGCGCGCGGACATCTACCAGGAGATCGGCAACACGGTGCTCGAGGAGGCGCACGAGCGGGTCTGACCGACTCGGGCTGCGTCTCGACTGCGCTAGGACCGGGCGACCGCAGGGGAAGGAGAGCACGTGCCAGACACCCCTGCGGCGCCGCAGACCCTCGTCCACGAGGTCGACCACGACGGCGACCCGTCCGCGCTGGTCTACACGTTCGGCGGGGCCGAGGCCGTCGTGTCGATCCGACCGGGCACCGTCGTGTCCACGTCGACGCTCGACTGCTTCGCCGGCCTGGTCCGCTCCACGTCCGACCTCGCGAGCGAGGTGTGCGACCCGCGCTACCTGAACCCGCAGACGGGCCCGTTCTACGTCGAGGGGGCCGAACCCGGCGACACCCTCGCGATCCACTTCGTCTCCATCGAGCCGCGACTCGGTTGGGGCGTCAGCACGACGGTGCCGTTCTTCGGCTCCCTCACCGGTACCGGCTTCACCTCGCTGCTCCAGCCGGCGCTTCCGGAACGTACCTGGTTCTACGAGATCGACCGAGCCAGCCGGGTGGTGCGCTACGCCGCCCTCGACACGCGGTACACCGCGGAGCTTGCGCTGGACCCGATGCACGGGACCGTGGGTGTGGCGCCGGGGCTGGGCGAGGTCCGCTCCTCACTGGCGCCCGGCGACTGGGGCGGCAACATGGACACCCCGGAGATGCGCGCAGGGGTGACGTGCTACCTGGGCGTCAACGTCCCGGGCGCGCTGCTCAGCCTTGGCGACGGGCACGCGCGCCAAGGCGAGGGCGAGACGTGCGGCGTCGCCGTCGAGTGCGCGATGGACACGGTGTTCGTGGTCGACCTGATCAAAGGCGTACCGACCCCCTGGCCGCGGCTGGAGAGCGACGACCACATCATGACGACCGGTTCCACCCGACCCCTCGAGGACGCGTTCCGGATCGCCCAGGTGCAGATGGTGCGATGGGTGGCAGAGCTCACCGGGCTCGGCGAGATGGACGCCTACCAGCTGGTGTCGCAGACGACGCTGTCGCCGGTGGCCAACGTCGTGGACACCGTCTACACGATGGTGGCCAAGGTGCCGAAGTCGGTGCTCGCGCGTCCGACGGTGATGCAGGGGATGCACGATCGGATGCGGGCCCTCTCGAGCGGGGCGGCGACATGGGCAGGGTGACGCGCACCGAGATCGACCTCGCGCTTGCCCGTGCGATGGTGGCGTCAGCGCTCGTCGAGGCCACGGCGTCGGGCGCCCTGGTGTCGGCCGCGGTGGTCGACGCCGGTGGGCACCTGATCGCGTTCGAGCGGATGGACGGTGCCGAGATCGCCGGGCCGGTCCTGGCCCCGGACAAGGCCTTCACGGCCGTCGCGCACCGGATCGCCACGCACGAGCTCGCGCCGCTGGTCGCACCCGGCGGGCCGCTCGTAGGCATGAACGCGGCGGCCGGCGGGCGCTACGTGTGCTTCGCCGGCGGGCTGCCGCTGTGGTCCGACGATCGCGTGGTCGGCGGCATCGGTGTGAGCGGCGGTACGGCGGAGCAGGACCTGGCTGCGGCCTCGGCCGCGCTCGCCGTCTACGAGGGGCGCGAGGAGGTCGGATGAGCGAGGTGATCGGGCGCTTCCGCTTCATGGACGCGCAGCGGGTGAACCTGGACGGCTTCGCCGTCGAGGACGCGTCGATCGGGCTGATCGCCTTCGCGTCGCCCGCCGACCCGGAGCCCAGCCTGGTGATCGGTGCGGACGGCCGGGTCCTCGAGATGGACTCCCGCGCCGCCCGCGACTTCGACATCCTCGACGAGTTCATCGCCCGGCACGGGATCGACCTGCTGGTGGCTTCCGAAGCCATGGCCACGACCGATCTCGCATACGCCCGCATGTGCGTGGACCCGGCCGTGCCGCGCGCGGAGCTCGTGCGGCTCGCATCGGGGATGACGCCGGCCAAGCTGGCCTGCTGCCTCGCACTCCTGCGGCCGGTCGAGCTCGGCATGGCCATGACCAAGCTGCGGGCTCGCCGTACCCCCAGCAACCAGGCCCACGTCACCAACCGGTCCGACGACCCGTTGCTGCTTGCCGCCGACGCGGCCACTGCGGCGGCCTTCGGCTTCCGCGAGGTCGAGACGACCGTGCCGGTGCTCGGCGACGCCCCGTCCAACGCGGTCGCCGTCTCGATCGGCGCGGCGGTCGGCTCGCCCGGGGTGCTCGTCCAGTGCTCGGTGGAGGAGGCGCTGGAGCTCGAGATGGGGATGCGCGGACTGGTCTCGTACGCCGAGACGGTGTCGCTGTACGGGACCGAGCAGGTCTTCGTCGACGGTGACGACACCCCGTGGTCCAAGGCGTTCCTGACATCTGCGTACGCCTCGCGCGGTGTGAAGATGCGGGTGACCTCCGGGGGCGGGGCCGAGGCGCTCATGGGTGCCGCCCAGGGCTGCTCGATGTTCTACCTGGAGGCCCGGTGCGTGTCCCTGGCCCGCGCGATCGGCGCACAGGGCGTGCAGAACGGCGGCATCGACTCGGCAGCGGTCGCCGGCTCGGTACCCGGCGGGGTCCGGTCGCTGATGGCCGAGAACGTGATGGTGATGGCCAGGAACCTCGAGGCCTGTACGGGCAACGACGCGCTGATGTCGGAGTCCGACGTACGGCGCACCTCTCGTACCCTCCCGATCCTGCTGGCCGGGTCGGACTACGTGTGCAGCGGCTTCGGGTCCATCCAGAGGTACGACAACATGTTCGGCCCGAGCCAGTGGAACGCGGAGGACGTCGACGACTTCCTCGTCATGCAGCGCGACTGGGGAGTCGACGGAGGTCTGCGTACCGCTGCCGAGCCGCACGTGGCGGCCCTGCGCAGGCGCGCCGTGGAAGCCGTACGGGCCGTCTACCGGCACCTCGGGCTGGCCGACTTCGACGACGCCTGGGCCGAGCAGGCCATCGACGCCGCCGGTTCCAAGGACGTCGCGGCAGCGGACCTGATGACGCCGCTCGTGGCATCACGGATCATCCGCGAGACGGCCGTCACGATGCTGGACGTCGTTGCCGCCCTGTACGAGACGGGCTTCGAACCGGAGGCCGGGCGGGTGCTCGACATGCTGAAGGCGCGGGTGGCCGGCGACTACCTGCAGACGGCGGCCATCTTCACGGAGTCGATGCAGGTGCTGTCGCTGGTCACCGACCCGAACGACTACGGCGGACCTGGCACCGGCTACCTCCCCACCGCCGAGCGACAGGCCGAGATCGACTCCGTACGGCAGCAGCGGTCGGTGGAGGACCTGCGGGCCGAGCAGGCCGGGCACCGCTCGGACCGGTTGCAGGTCGTCGGAGCGGCCGTGACCGGCAACGACCCCCGCGAGGTGGTGATCGGCGTCTCGCCGGCGGTCGGCCGCGAGATCTGGGTGACCCTGTCCGGGCTGACCGTGGTGGCCGCGCTCGAGGAGCTGCTCGCCGGTCTCGAGGAGGAGGGCTGCACCGGTCGCGTGGTCCGCATCAACGACACCATCGACGTGGGGCTGGTCGGCCTGCGCGCGGCCCGGCTGTCCGGCTCGGGGATCGGCATCGGGCTGCAGGGCAAGGGGACGGCGCTGATCCACCGCCGCGACCTGCCACCGCTGGCCAACCTCGAGCTGTACAGCGTCGCCCCCTCGATCGACGCCGGCCTGTACCGGTTGCTGGGCATGAACGCGGGCCGGCACGCCAAGGGCGCCACGCCGGAACCGGCCAGGAACCCGTACAGCGACGAGGCCATCGAGGCGAGGTACCACACGAAGGTGGTGGCCCTCGTGGGCATCGAGCGCGGTTGCTGCGACCCGACGGCCGGGCCCGAGGAGCTGGCGGTGAAGCGGTGACGGCGGTCGGCGCCTCGGGCCGGCACCCCGAGGAGATCACGCTGGACGCGGTACGGGACGGTGAGGTCGACATCGCCGACGTACGCATCCACCCGGACACGCTGGAGCACCAGGCCCAGGTGGCTGCCGAGCACCACAACCCGCAGCTGGCCGAGAACTTCCGCCGCGCCGCGGAGCTTGCCGGGCTGCCCGACGACGAGGTGCTCTCGCTGTACGAGGCGCTGCGCCCCGGCCGGTCGACCGCTGCCGAGCTGCAAGCGCATGCCGACCGGCTGGCCTCCGCCGGAGCCGTCCGCAACGCCGCGCTCTTCCGCGAGGCGGCCGAGGTCTACGAGCGCCGCGGCCTGCTGCGGTGAGGTGCGGCCGGTGAGCCGATGACTCTCGTGGCCGGCGTCGACATCGGGAACACGACGACCGAGGTGGTGCTCGTCGAGGCGAGGTCGGGCGACGTGCGGCCGCTGGCCTGGGACCGAGCTCCGACGCGCTCGACCAAGGGGTCGGAAGCGTCGCTGCACGGGGCGGCAGTACTGGTCCGTCGCCTCGAGAAGCGGCTCGGCCGCTCGGTCGAGCTGGTGGCTGCGGCCCCGTTACGGCCGGTGCAGACCCAGTCCTCGAGCGTCGCCGCGCCCGCGCCCGCTACCGGGCAGCTCCGGATCGTCCGCGCCGCTGGGTCGACCGTGGGCGGTGGAGGGACAGCGGTCGGCGTCCCGCTGCGGATCGACGGTCCCGTCCTGGTCGGCCCCGCCGTCGTCCTGCTGGTGCCCGCGGGGACCGGCTACGCGGCGACCGTGGCCGCGGTGTCCGAATGGGTCCGCGCCGGCGCCGACGTCCGCGGGCTGCTGCTGGCCGACGACGAAGGGGTTCTGGTGTCCGCACGGTTGCCCCCCGTCCCCGCGGTGCCGGGCGCTCCGGACGTGCCGGCAGCGGACCGGCTGCCGGTCGTCGACGAGGTCGACATCGACGACCTGGCCGACGCCACCCTGGTCGCCGTGGAGATCCGGCCACCCGGCCACCAGCTCCAGGATCTCGGCGACCCGATCCGGCTGTCCTGGCTGCTCGGTCTCGACGACGGCGAGCGGGACGACGCCGGTGCAGTGGCGCACGCCCTGGGCATGGGAGCCCGCGGTGTGGTCGCGCTGGGCCCCGCACGGACGGCACCCGTCAGGCCCGCGGCACCGTCCGTCCAGCCGGCAGGAGGAATGGGAGGCATCGACGGCATCGACGACCTGTGGCTCGTCGAGCTCGGCGCGGTCGCGCGCTCGGTGGGCA
>DAIPJR010000310.1:0-1936 GCA_036770165.1 Actinomycetes bacterium
GACCGGTTGAGGGTGTAGAAGTGCAGCCCGGGCGCACCGCCGTCGAGCAGCTCGCGGCAGAGCTCGGTGGCGACCTCGACGCCCAGCGCGCGCACGGCCTCGGGGTCGCCCTCGACCCGCTGCAGCCGCTCGGCGAGCTCGCCCGGCACCGGGGTCCCGGACAGCTCGGCGAAGCGGTGAATCTGCGACACGTTGGTCACGGGCATGATGCCCGGGATGATCGGGATCGTGGAGCCGTGCTGGGCGGCTCGCTCCACGAGCCGGAAGTAGTGGTCGGCCTCGAAGAAGAACTGCGTGATGGCGAACTCAGCCCCGGCCGCCGCCTTGCCGGCCAGCCGCATCGCGTCGCTCTCCAGGTCGGGCGACTCCGGGTGGCCCTCGGGGAATGCGGCCACGCCCACACAGAAGTCACCCAGCTCGCGCACCAGCGCCACCAGCTCGTCGGCGTGCCGGAAGCCGTCCACGTGCGCCTCCCACTCCCCGCGTGGCCCGCTGGGCGGGTCGCCCCGGAGCGCGAGCAGGTTGCGCACCCCCGCCTCCGCGTACTGCCCGATCACCTGCCGGAGCTCGGACACCGGGGACCCGACGCAGGTCAGGTGGGCGACCGGGGTCATCGTCGTCTCGGCGGCGATGCGCTCAGTCACGCGGACCGTGCGGTCGCGCTCCGAACCACCAGCACCGTAGGTCACCGACACGAACGTCGGGGCCAGGGCCTCGAGCTCGCGCAGCGTCTGCCACAGCGCCCGCTCGCCCTCGTCGGTCTTGGGCGGGAAGAACTCGAACGAGTAGGCGTTCCCACCCTCGGCGAGCAGCTCGCTGACGGTGCGCGGGCCGCCCGGCATCGTCGACGCGTGTCCGTAGGCCATGCCGGCCATTCTGGCAGGCCGTACGCTCAACGGTGTGGCTGCGCCCCCTGCTTCCTTCGCGTCTCCTGGTTCCCCCCTCGACGCGGAGGACCTGCGCGTGCGGGTGCAGAAGTCGCTGGACGAGTTCGTCGCGGGCCAGGTCCCGCGGCTGGACTCGATCAGCGAGGACCTGAGCCCCCTGGTCGAGGCCATCTCGTCCCTGCTCTCGGGGGGCAAGCGGTTGCGCCCGGCGTTCTGCTACTGGGGGTGGCGAGGGGCCGGCGGCGCCGACCAGGACCCGATCGTCCGCGCGGCCACGTCGCTCGAGCTGCTGCACGCGTGCGCGCTGATCCACGACGACGTCATGGACGGTTCGGACACTCGGCGGGGGCTGCCGGCCGCGCACCGGCGCTTCGCGGCGCTGCACCGCGGCAACGGCTGGCTCGGCTCACCCGAGGCGTTCGGTGTCGGGGGCGCCATCCTGCTCGGCGACCTCTGCCTGTGCTGGGCCGACGACATGCTGTTCGGCTGCGGGCTCGACGGTGACGCGCTGCTGCGGGCCAAGCCGGTCCTCGACGAGATGCGCACCGAGCTGATGTCCGGGCAGTACCTCGACCTGCTCGAGCAGGCGATGGGCGGCGAGTCAGTCGACCGGTCCCGTCGGGTCATGCGGTTCAAGAGCGCCAAGTACACCGTCGAGCGACCGCTGCACCTCGGCGCCGCACTCGCGGGAGCCGACGAAGCCCTGCTGCGCACCTACACCGCGTACGGGCTGCCGCTCGGCGAGGCGTTCCAGCTGCGCGACGACGTGCTCGGGGTGTTCGGCGACCCCGGAGAGACCGGCAAGCCGGCGGGCGACGACCTCCGCGAGGGCAAGCGCACGGTCCTCGTGGCGACGACGCTCGAGCAGGCCAGCCCGGCAGACGCGGCGCTGCTGCGCAGGCACCTCGGTGACCCGCACCTGTCCACGTCAGGGGTGCAGGAGGCCCGCGAGGTCATCGCGACCACGGGCGCCCTGGCCCACGTCGAGACGATGATCGCCGAGCTCACGTCCGCAGCGCTCGCTGCGCTCGATGCCGGCGACGTCGCAG
>DAIPJR010000137.1:0-5987 GCA_036770165.1 Actinomycetes bacterium
CACCGACGCACTCGTACCCCAGCTCGGCGAGCCGGATGGCCACGCGGCCGGTGCCACAGCCGGCGTCGAGCACGCGGGCGGGAGCCGGGACGAGTGCCGCGCAGAAGGACGCCTCGCCGTGCACGTCGATCCCGCTCGCAGCCATCGCGGCGAACCTGGCGTCGTACGTGGTCCCGTCGACGTTCTTGCCGGCCTCGGTCCAGCGGGTCATCGCGCCCACACGGCGGCCATCCACGCCTCGATGTCGTCGGGCTGGCGCGGCAGCCCCGCGGAGAGCACGCGGCAGCCGTCGCTCGTGACGACGACGTCGTCCTCGATGCGGACACCGATGCCGCGCAGCTCCGGGGGCAGCGTGAGGTCGTCCGGCTGGAGGTACAGCCCGGGCTCGACCGTCAGCACCTGCCCCACCTCGAGCACGCCGTCCAGGTAGGTCTCGGCCCGTGCCTGCGCGCAGTCGTGGACGTCGAGGCCGAGCATGTGCCCGCTGCTGCACAGCGTGTAGCGCCGGTACAGCCCCGAGTCCGGGTGCAGGGCCTCCGCCGCGGGCACGGGCAGGACGCCCCACGACTCCAGGCCTTCGGCGATGACCTTCATGGCCGCGAGGTGGAAGTCGCGGAACCGCGCACCAGGACGTACCGCGGCGATGCCGGCCTCCTGCGCGGCGAAGACGAGGTCGTAGACCCGGCGCTGCACCGCCGAGAAGCGGCCACCGATCGGGAGGGTGCGAGTGACGTCGGCCGTGTGCAGCGAGTCGACCTCGACCCCGGCATCCAGCAGGAGCAGCTCGCCGGTCCGGAGCGGACCGTCGTTCCGGATCCAGTGCAGCACGCACGCATGCGCGCCGGAGGCCGCGATCGTGTCGTAGCCGAGCCCGTTGCCCGCGACCCGCGCCCGGTGCTGGAACACGCCTTCGACCCAACGCTCGCCACGGCCCGAGGCCACCGCCTCCGGCAGCGAGCGAACGACGTCGGTGAAGCCGTCGACCGTCGCGTCCACGGCCGCCTGGATCTCGGCCAGCTCCCAAGGGTCCTTGACGAGCCGCAGCTCCGAGAGCGCCGACTCGAGCGCGAGGTCCGCGGCACCGCCGTCCGGGAGGAGCGCGTCGACCGACGGGTCGACCCCGCGCAGCAGCCGGGTGCGGGCGCTCGCACCGGCCCGCTGAGCGTGGCTGCCAGGGCCGCCAGCAAGGTCCGCCGCGAGGTCCTGCACGGGTCGGCAGCTCACCCCCAACGACGCGGACGCCTCTGCCACGGAGGGGCTCGGGCCGACCCACAGCTCGCCGTAGCGCCGGTCGCGGTAGAACGCGCCGCCGGCCCGGGCGGCGTTCTCCCGTACGTACAGGACGGCGTCGTGGCCGCGCGAGGAGGGCTCGAGGACGAGGCACCACTCGGGCTCGAGGCCGGCCGTCAGGTGGACGAACGCGCTGTGCGGCCGGAACCGGTAGTCGGTGTCGTTGCTGCGGACCTTCAGGACGCCAGACGGGACGACGAGCCGGTCGCCCGGGAAGAGCGCCGACAGCGCGGCCCGGCGGCGGGCGGTCCATCGGGCGGCCGGGTGCGGAGCCGGCACCGCGGCGGTCGGCGGTGCCCAGCCCCGGCCCATGAACTCCGACAAGGCGACGGACACGGGCAGGTCGTGCGTGCCGGTACGGATTCGCGCGGTGGTCTGCGGGTCGGGCGGGGGCGTCGCTGCGGTCACTCCTCCAGCGTAGGCCGAGCCGACACCGATTCGTTGCGTGTTCGTGGCCCGGTCCGGTGCGTCGGGGGGTCACCCTCGACGTATGGCATCGACAGGCCCGCAGCGGCGGGTGGACGTCGTCCACCGCGGCTATCGCGCGCTGCTGCTGCCCAAGGAGGCGGCCCGGCACCCCAGCGCCGACCCGCACGAGCTGCATGTCGACGAGGACCTGATCTGCCCGCGTTGCCTGCAGTGGATCGAGCCGGGCGACTTCGTCCGGCAGACCAGGATCGGCCTGCGCCAGCACGAAGCCTGCTGAGCCAATCTGGTTCGGGTAGCCGGGAGCCGCAGGATCAGACGTTGAAGCCGAGGGCGCGCAGCTGCTCGCGGCCCTCGTCGGTGATCTTGTCCGGGCCCCACGGCGGCATCCAGACCCAGTTGATCTTGAAGTCGGTGACCAGGTCGGTGAGCGCCGCCCGAGTCTGGTCCTCGATGACGTCGGTGAGCGGGCAGGCCGCACTGGTCAGGGTCATGTCGATGACCGCCGTGTCGTGCTGGTCGAGGGTGATGCCGTAGACCAGCCCGAGGTCGACCACGTTGATCCCCAGCTCGGGATCGACCACGTCGCGCATGGCCTCGGTGAGGTCGTCGAGCGTGGCGGAAGTCGTGTCGCTCATGCGTGCTCCTTCGCAGCGACGGCCTGGGCCACCGCGTCCTTGAACGCCATCCAGCCGAGCAGGGCGCACTTGATCCGGGCGGGGTATCGCGAGACGCCGGAGAACGCGACGGCGTCCTCGAGCAGGTCGTCGTCGACCCCGGCCACGTCACCCTTGCTCTGCATCAGGGTGAGGAACTCGCGGTGGGCGGCCAGCGCCTCGTCGAGGCTGCGCCCGCTCACCAGGTCGGTCATGACCGACGTGGACGCCTGCGAGATCGAGCAGCCCATCCCGTCGTACGAGATCTCGTCGACGACCGGAGACCCGTCGCCGCCCAGGCGTACGCGTACGGTCACCTCGTCGCCGCACGTCGGGTTCACGTGGTGCACCTCGACGTCGTACGGCTCCTGCAGGCCCTTGTGATGCGGGTGCCGGTAGTGGTCCAGGATGATCTCCTGGTACATCTGCTCGAGGTCCATCAGGCGACCCCGAAGAACTCTTGCGCGTGCCGTACGCCGGACACGAGGGCGTCGACGTCGGAGCGATCGTTGTACAGGTAGAAGGTGGCCCGCGTCGTCGCCGGCACGGCGAAGCGGCGCATCAGCGGCCAGGCGCAATGGTGTCCCACGCGTACCTCAACACCCCGGTCGTCCAGAACCTGCCCGACGTCGTGCGGGTGGATCCCGTCGACCACGAACGACACCGCTCCGCCGCGGGCCTCGGTGGTCACCGGACCCACGATGCGCACGCCCGGCACGGCGGACAGCTGCTCCAGCGCGTAGCCGGTGAGGTCGTGCTCGTGGGCGGCGACGGCGGCCATGCCGATCGCGGTCAGGTAGTCGCACGCCGCGGCGAGCCCGACGGCCTGCGCGGCCATGGGCACGCCGGCCTCGAACCGCTGCGGCGGTGCCGCGAAGGTCGAGCCCTCCATGCGGACGACCTCGATCATCGAGCCGCCGGTGAGGAACGGCGGCATCGCAGCCAGCAGCTCGGAACGACCCCAGAGGACACCGATGCCGAGCGGCCCCAGCATCTTGTGACCGGAGAAGACCAGGAAGTCGGCGTCGACGGCCCGCACGTCGACGGGCTGGTGGGGCACCGACTGGCATGCGTCGACCAGCACCAGGGCGCCGACCTCGCGGGCCCGCCGGACCAGGACGTCGACCGGGTTGACGGTGCCGAGCACGTTCGACTGCTGGGTCACCGCGACGATCTTGGTCGAGCCGTCGACCAGCTCGCCGATGTTCGAGAGGTCGAGCCGGCCGTCGTCGGTGAGCCCGAACCAGCGAAGCGTGGCGCCGGTCCGCTGGGCCAGCATCTGCCAGGGCACCAGGTTGGCGTGGTGCTCCATCTCGGTCACGACGATCGTGTCGCCCGGGCCGACGACGAACCGTGCCGACTCCGGGCCGGCGGTGGCCGCGTTGGACATGGAGTAGGCGACCAGGTTGATGCCCTCGGTGGCGTTCTTGGTGAAGACGATCTCCTCGGGTCGCGCGCCGATGAACGCAGCGATCGTGGCGCGCGCCGACTCGTACGCGTCGGTGGCCTCCTCGGCGAGCTGGTGCGCGCCCCGGTGCACCGCGGCGTTGTGCTGCTCGTAGAACGCCCGCTCGGCGTCGAGGACCGCGCGCGGCTTCTGCGAGGTGGCGCCGCTGTCGAGGTAGACCAGCTTGCGCCCGTCGCGAACCGTACGGGACAGGATCGGGAAGTCGGCCTTGATCCGCGTGACGTCCAGCCCGACCAGGGTGGTCATGCGGCCGGCTTCGTGAACCGCTCGTAGCCCTCGTCCTCGAGCTGGTCGGCGAGCTCGGGGCCGCCCTCCTCGACGATGCGGCCGCCGGCGAAGACGTGGACGAAGTCGGGCGTGATGTAGCGCAGGATGCGGGTGTAGTGGGTGATCAGCAGGACGCCGACGTCGCCGCCCTCGCGGACCCGGTTGACGCCCTCGGCGACCACCTTCAGGGCGTCGACGTCGAGCCCGGAGTCGGTCTCGTCGAGGATCGCGATCTTGGGCTGCAGCAGCTCGAGCTGCAGGATCTCGTGCCGCTTCTTCTCCCCGCCCGAGAAGCCCTCGTTGACGTTGCGCGTGGCGAAGGACGGGTCGATCGCCAGGCGCTCCATGGCGCCGTTGACGTCCTTGACCCACGTACGGAGCTTGGGCGCCTCGCCACGGACCGCTGTGGCAGCCGTGCGCAAGAAGTTGGACACCGAGACCCCGGGGATCTCCACCGGGTACTGCATGGCGAGGAACAGGCCGGCCCGCGCCCGCGCGTCGACGCTCATCGACAGCACGTCGACGCCGTCGAGGGTGACCGAGCCGGACGTCACGGTGTACTTCGGGTGCCCCGCGATGGAGTAGGCCAGCGTCGACTTCCCGGACCCGTTGGGGCCCATGATCGCGTGGGTCTCGCCCTGGCGGACGGTGAGGTCGACCCCGCGCAGGATCTCGCGCGGCTCACCGTCGGCCTGGACGGTGACGTGGAGGTCGCGGATCTCGAGGACGGACATCAGCTGCTCAGCTCTCTTCAGGGGTCAGGGAGACGTAGACGTCGTCGCCCTCGATCTTGACGGGGTAGACCGGGATCGGGCGGGTCGCCGGCAGGCCGGTGGGATGTCCGGTCACGAGGTCGAAGCGCGAGCCGTGCAGCCAGCACTCGATCGTGAGGCCGTCGACCTCGCCCTCGGCGAGCGAGATCTCGGCGTGCGAGCAGATGTCGCTCACCGCGTGCACCTCGCCCTCGGTGCGGACCAGGCAGACCGGCGTCCCCTCGAGCTCGACCCGTGTGGCCGAGTCGTCCGCCAGGTCCGCGAGCGGGCACGCTCGCAGGTAGTTGTCGCTCATCGGCCGGCCCTTTCCAGCTCAGCGTCGACCGCCCGGAGCAGGCGGTCCTCGAGCTCGTCGATACCGATCTGCGCAAGGAGGTCGGCGAAGAATCCGCGCACCACCAGACGGCGTGCCTCGTCCTCGGTGATGCCGCGGGACTGCAGGTAGAACAGCTGCTCGTCGTCGAAACGGCCCGTCGTGCTCGCGTGCCCTGCGCCCACGACCTCGCCCGTCTCGATCTCGAGGTTGGGGACGGAGTCGGCGCGTGCGCCGTCGGTGAGGACGAGGTTGCGGTTGATCTCGTACGTGTCCGTGCCGACCGCCGCGTGCCGGATGAACACGTCGCCGATCCAGACCGTGTGGGCGCCGTCGCCCTGCAGGGCGCCCTTGTAGGTCACCCGGCTCCGGCAGTGGGGCGCGGCGTGGTCGACGAAGAGCCGGTGCTCGAGGTGCTGGCCGGCGTCGGCGAAGTACAGCCCGAGCAGCTCGGCCTCGCCGCCAGGGCCGTCGTAGCCGACGGTGGGGCTGATGCGCACCAGGTTGCCGCCGAGTGAGACCACGACGTGCCGCAGCCGGGCGTCGCGCCCGACCCGCAGCCGGTGGCTGGACACGTGCACCGCGTCGTCGGCCCACTCCTGCAGGCTGACGATGGTGAGCTGCCCGCCGTCGCGGACGACGACCTCGAGGGTGTCCGCGTAGGTGGCCGAGCCGACGTGGTCGAGCACCACGACCGCCGACCCGAACGCCTCGACCTCGACCAGCAGGTGCCCGTAGGCCGCCCCGTCGATGCCCTCGCCGCGCAGCGTCACCACCGTGGGCCGGCTGGCGGC
>DAIPJR010000009.1:0-16226 GCA_036770165.1 Actinomycetes bacterium
TCGCCGCGTGGGACGAGCACCCGAACATCTCGATCCTGGGCAACCGCGATGCCGAACGCCTGTCCATCGTGTCGTTCACCATCCGCCGTCCGGGGGGCCGCTACCTGCACCACAACCTCGTCGTCGCGATCCTGTCCGACCTGTTCGGGATCCAGTCGCGCGGCGGGTGCTCGTGCGCCGGCCCGTACGGGCACCGGCTGCTGGGCATCGACATCGAGCGGTCGCACGAGTTCGCGCGCGAGATCACCCTCGGATGCGAAGGCATCAAGCCCGGCTGGGTGCGCGTCAACTTCAACTACTTCATCAGCGAGGCCGTCTTCTCGTACGTCGTGGACGCCGTCGCCCTGATCGCCGACCATGGCTGGTCGCTGCTCACCGACTACCGCTTCGACCCGGCGACCGGGATGTGGCGGCACCACGCCGGCCCGTTCGAGCCGCCGATGCGGCTGACCCAGCTGGGCTACGACGCGGACGGCGTCCTGCGCTACCCGGCCCACCAGGAGACGGCGCCGGAGTCGGCGCTCGCCGGCTACCTGGCCGAGGCGAGGCAGGTCTTCGCCAGCCGGTCGGAGCCGGCAGAAGACCCGCCCGCCGGGCTGTCCGACGACTTCGAGGCGCTGCGCTGGTTCGACCTCCCGGCGGCCTGCGTCTCGCCCGCCTAGTCCCGATCGTCAGCCGGCCGTGGTCCCGTCGGCGGGACCGGTCAGCCGGGCGGCGGCACCCGCCCACGTCCACGGGTACGCGGCGTCCTCGCAGGCGAACGCGGCGTCGGCGAGGTCGAGCGGGCGGAACGTGTCGACCATGACGGCGTACTCCTCGGTACGGACCGCGCCGATGCTGGCCTCGACGCTGCCCGGCTGCGGACCATGTGTGAAGCCGCTGGGATGCAACGTGATCGAGCCCATCTCGATACCTGCGCCCTTGCGGCTCATGAAGTCGCCGCCGACGTAGAAGATCATCTCGTCGCTGTCGACGTTGGAGTGGTTGTAGGGCGCCGGGATCGACTCCGGGTGGTAGTCGAACAACCGCGGGACGAACGAGCAGATCACGAAGCCGTGACCCTCGAACGTCTGGTGGACCGGCGGCGGCTGGTGCACCCGGCCGGTGATCGGCTCGAAGTCCTTGATGCTGAACGCGTACGGGTAGAGGCAGCCGTCCCAGCCGACCACGTCGAACGGATGGTGCGCGTACGTGTACCGGGTGACGCCCTGCCGGTGACGGACGAGCACCTCGACGTTGTCGCCCTCGACGATCAGCGGCTCACCCGGTCCGCGCAGGTCGCGCTCGCAGTACGGGCTGTGCTCGAGCAGCTGCCCACGCGGGGAGAGGTAGCGGCGCGGCGGCCCGACGTGACCGGTGGCCTCGCAGACCAGGAGCCGCAACGGTTCGCCCGAGGTGGCGTCCGGTACCCAGCGGTGCGTCGTGGACGTCGGGAGGATCACGTAGTCGCCGGGGCCGACGGTCAGGGCCCCGAACACCGACTCGACGACCCCCGAGCCGGACTCCACGTACACCAGCTCGTCGCCGATGGCGTTGCGGTACAGCGGCGACGGCTGGTCCGCGACCGCGTACAGGATGCGCACGTCAGGGTTGGCCATCAGCAGCCGGCGGCCGGTGACGGCATCGGTGGCACCCGGCTCGGGGTCGAGCTGGTGGGTGAGCAGGTGCCGCGGCAGGAGCGGGTGGTTGGCGTGGGTGGCACGCACGGGGTCGTCGGCACCGGACACGGCCTCGGCGGCCACGATGGCGGTCGGCAGGTGCCGGTGGTAGAGCAGCGCGGAGTCGTGCGAGAAGCCCTCGATGCCCATCAGCTCCTCGGCGTAGAGCTCGCCGTCCGGCCGTCGGAACTGGGTGTGGCGCTTGCGCGGGACCTGCCCGACGGCCCGGTAGTACGGCATGCGTCAGCCTCCTGATTGCACCGATATACGGACACCTGTGTCCACTCTTCAGACCATCCGCTAGCGTCGCCGTCGTGTCAACGTCCGCCTCGACCGCACTGCACGACAAGGTCGCCGGCCTCGTCCTCGGCCTGGTCGACGATGCCGCCGTCTTCCCGCCCGGCAACGCCCCGGTCGCCGCTGCCGTCGCTGCCCACCGCACCCACCGGAGCGCCTGGTACACCGAGACGGTCGGCCCGCTCCTCGTCCGCTCCTCCGACGTGGTCACCCTGCTCGAGGCGACCCGTGCCGGTGACGACCTTCGCATCGGCCTGGTCGCCGACGAAGGCCTTACCGGCCTGGTGGAGGCGATCGGCCTGCTGTTCGACCACGACGAGCGGGCCGCCCTCGCCCAGGTCGAGATCGCGCTGCCCGCCGACCACGACCCGGCGGCGGCCACGCGGGTGCTCCTCGACCAGCTGGCGTTCTCGGCCATGGCCTACGTCGAGGTGCCCCGCACGGGCTGGGAGAGCGCGCTCGACGTGCTGGCCGAGGACGGTGCCGAACGGGCCAAGTACCGCACCGGCGGCAGCACCGCGGCCGCCCACCCGAGCGACGCCGAGCTGGCCGCCTTCGTCCGCGGCTGCCTCGACCGCGGCCTCGGGTTCAAGCTCACGGCGGGCCTGCACCACGCGATCAGGAGCACCTCGCAGGAGGGGTTCGAGCAGCACGGCTTCCTGAACGTGCTGGCCGCAGTCGCTGCCGGGCTTGCCGCAGCCTCGGTCGACGACCTGGCAGCGGTGCTCGCCGAGCGCGACGCCGGCCGGGTCGTGAGCAGCCTGGCCGGCGCGGAGGTCGCCGCCGTACGTCGCTGCTTCGTCTCGTTCGGCTGCTGCGGCGTGACCGACCCGGTCGACGACCTCGTCGCCCTCGGCCTGCTCACCGGCGGCACGGCATGACGGGCCCGAGCTGGGTCGACGTACCGCCTGGTTCCTCGTACCCGCTGCAGCACCTGCCGTACGGCGTCTTCTCCGTGCACAGCAGCTCCGGCGGCGAGGCGCCGCGGTGCGGCGTGCGGATCGGCGACCACGTCCTCGACCTCTCCCGGGTCTCCGTGCCGCACGGTGCCGACTTCGCGCACGGCTCGCTCAACGCGTTCATGGCTCGCGGCCGGTCGGCCTGGACGGCGGTACGTGCGCGAGTGACCGAGCTGCTGACCGAGCCGTCGTTCCGCGACTCGGTCGAGGCGCACCTGTACCCGGTGGCCGAGGTCACGCTCTCGCTGCCGTGGCAGGTGGCCGACTACGTCGACTTCTACTCCTCCGAGCAGCACGCGCGGAACGTAGGCGCGATCTTCCGCCCCGACGCGCCCGACCTCCCGGCGGCGTGGAAGCACCTGCCCATCGGCTACCACGGCCGCGCGGGCACGGTGGTCGTCTCGGGCACCCCGGTCGTACGACCGTGCGGCCAGCGCAAGCCGGCCGGCGCCGAGGAACCTGACTTCGGGCCCAGCCGGCGACTCGACATCGAGGCCGAGGTCGGGTTCGTCGTCGGCGTCCCGTCGGTGCAGGGCACCCGGGTGACCGCCGACGCGTTCGCTGACCACGTGTTCGGCGTCGTCCTGCTGGACGACTGGTCGGCCCGCGACATCCAGGCATGGGAGTACGTCCCGCTCGGGCCGTTCCTCGGCAAGTCGTTCGCGACGTCGGTGTCGGCCTGGGTGACGCCGCTCGACGCCCTCGCCGCGGCGCGCGTCGCAGCGGTGCCGCAAGACCCGGAACCGTTGCCCTACCTCGCCGATCGCGACCCCTGGGCGCTCGACCTGGCGATCGAGGTCGAGCTCGACGGCGAGGTCGTGTCCCGGCCGCCATTCGCCTCCATGTACTGGACGCCGGGCCAGCAGCTCGCCCACCTGACCGTCAACGGCGCCTCGCTGCGCACCGGTGACCTGTTCGCGTCTGGGACGGTCAGCGGCCCTGAACGCGGCGAGCGCGGCTCGTTCCTCGAGCTCTCGTGGGGTGGCCGGGAGCCGCTGGTGCTGTCCGGCGGCCGGTCCGTCACGTTCCTCGAGGATGGCGACACCGTCGTGCTCCGTGCGTACGCGCCGGGCGCCGACGGGACACGCATCGGCCTCGGCGAGGTGGCCGGGACCGTCCTGCCTGCAGTCGGGTAGCTTCTCCTCCGATCCCTGGACGGGACGTCCTTCGCGGCGCTACCTTGTGTCGCATGGAACCGGGTAGCGCACGGTATCCGTTGACGCAGCTGCGTCGCGGGGTGCTCGAGTTCTGCGTGCTCGCGCTGCTCGCCGGCGAGGAGCTGTACGGGTTCGACCTCGTCCGCCGGCTGTCCGACATCGACGGCCTCGTCACCAGCGAGGGCACGATCTACCCGCTGCTGTCCCGGTTGCGCCGGGACGGCTGGGTCAGCACGACGTGGCAGGAGTCCGAGTCGGGGCCGCCGCGACGCTACTACGCCATCACCACGTCCGGACGGCACGCGCTGGCCGGGTTCAGTGCCGAGTGGCAACGGTTCCGCGACTCCGTGGACTCCTTGCTGCGGACGGGAGAGCACCATGGAGAGCCCCGTGATTGAACAGCTGGACGCCATCGTCGCCGACTACCTCAGGCGGTTCGACCAGGCCGCTGCCGGTCTCCCGTACGACCGCCGGGTCGAGCTCGTCGGGGAGATCGCCGAGCACATCACGCAGGCGCGAGCCACCGGTACGGTCACCACCGAGGCCGGCCTCCGGGAGCTGCTCGACCGGTTGGGCGAGCCCGAGGACATCGTTGCTGCGGCGCGCGACGACGACGAGGACGCGGACGGTCCTTCCGGCGCTCGGGCGCCCTACCCGCCGCCGTACTCGCCGTACCCGCCGCCTCCGCCGTACGCGCCGCCTCCGGTGCACTACCGCACGCCAGGAACCGGTCTGGAGATCGCGGCCATCGCCCTCATGACCGTCGGCTCGATCATCCCGATCTTCGGGTGGCTGGTCGGCACGATCTTGCTGTGGACCTCGCGGCGGCTCCGCGTGGGCGAGAAGCTGCTGATGACTCTGGTCGTGCCGGGAGGTCCGCTCGTGGTGATCCCGCTGATGTTCTTCGGCGGGCAGTCGTGCTCGTCGTCGTCCAGCAGCGACTCGCTCGGCAACTCGGTGCAGGGACCGACCGTGTGCACCGGGTTCGCGTTCCCCGTCTGGCTGGGGATCCCGCTGCTGGTCGTCGCCCTGGTCGCGCCCTTCGTCGTCGGCGGGATCCTGCTCAAGCGAGCCACCGCGCGCGCCCAGCTCGAACCTCCGGTCGCAAGCTATGCGCCGACGACCGGGCCGGCCCGCTGGGGTGGGCTGGAGATCGCGGCCGTGCTGCTGCTGGCTTTCGGCGGGTTCGTCATCCCGTTCATCGGACCGATCGCCGGCCTGGCCTGTGCGTGGATGTCGCAGGCGTGGACCACGACCGAGAAGTGGATCGCAACAGCGATCGCCGCCAGCGCACTCCTGCTCGTCGCAGGAGCCCTCAGCTTCCTCGTCCTCTAAGAGCAGGAGCCACGTCCATGCACATCACCGGTCTGTTCGGCACCGTCCTCTTCCTCCCCCTCGCCGGCATCGCCGCGGCGATCTACCTGGTCGTCCGCCTCAACTCCCGCCGCTGATCCGCGGTAGACCCGCCGCCCCGCAACGGACGTGTCGTCCTTCGCGTCTTCTAGGATCAGGGGTATGCCGACCCTCAGCGAGCTCCTCGCCAGCGCCCCGTACGTACTGTCCGACGGCGCGATGGGGACCATGCTGCAGGAGGCTGGCCTCGACGACGGCGGCGCACCCGAGCTGTGGAACGTCGAGCGGCCCGAGGCCATCGCCGCGATCCACGAGCGCTACCTGCAGGCTGGCGCCCGGATCATCACGACCAACACGTTCGGCGGCACCCGGCCACGTCTGGTGATGCACGGGCTCGAAGACCGTGTGCACGAGTTGAGCCGGGCAGGGGCGCAGATCGCCCGAGCCGCGGCGGAGCCCTTCGGCGCCCTGGTCGCCGGTGATGTCGGACCGTCCGGCGAGCTGCTCGAACCGCTCGGGACGATGACCGCGGCCGAGGCACAGGCGCTCTTCGCCGAGCAGGTCCGCGGGCTGGTCGAGGGCGGCATCGACCTGGTGCTCATCGAGACGATGAGCGACCTCGGCGAGGTCGAGGCTGCGGTGAGAGCGGCACAGGAAGTCGCTCCTGGTCTGCCGATCATCGTGACCCTGAGCTTCGACACCAAGCTGCGCACCATGATGGGCGTGACCCCGGCCGCTGCGGTCGAGGCGCTTGCCGCGCTCGGCGTGACGGGTGTCGGCGCCAACTGCGGGCGCGGCCCCGGCGAGCTCGAGACAGTCATGGGTCAGATGGCGCAGGCCCGTCCGGACGGGCTGCTGCTGGTGGCCCAGTCCAACGCCGGGCTCCCCCAGCTCGTCGGTGACCGCTTCGAGTACGACGCCAGGCCCGCCGAGATGGCCGAGCATGCGCTGCGGCTGCGGGCCCTTGGTGTCGACATCATCGGCGCCTGCTGCGGCTCGACGCCCGACCACGTCCATGCGATGCGCGAGGCCGTGGCCGGCTGATCGGTCGCGGCACCCCTGGGAGCTCGTGACCCAACCGAGACTTCCGGGCGATTGACACCTCCCCGAGAGCCGCCCTACGGTCGCGTCTGTTAGGAAACTTTCCTAATAGAGCGAAGGAGGCGGCTCGTGGCGGTCACGCCGGGAACCCCTCGGCTGCTGCGCACTCTCAACGACCGTTCGGCGCTCAACCTGCTGCTCGAGCACGGCCCGCTGACCCGTACGCGGCTGGGCGAGCTGACCGGGCTGTCCAAGCCGACGGCATCGCAGCTGCTTGCCCGCCTGCACAGCGCGGGGCTCGTACAGCCGGCGGGGACGATCGCCGGTGCGCCGGGCCCGAGCGCCCAGCTCTACACGATCAACGCGCGCGCCGGCCTGGCCGCCGGGGTCGACGTGGCCCCGCACCGGGCCAGCGCAGAGATCGTCGATCTTGCAGGTACGTCGCTCGGGTCCGCAACGGTCGAGCTGCCGAGAGCCAGCGCCCTGCGCTCCCCGGCCCGCGACGTGCGCGCGGCGCTCACCGCGGCCGCCGCAGCAGCCGACGTCGCGGTCAGCGACCTTCTGGCAGTGGTCGTCGGCGCCCAGGGTGCCTACGACCCGGTGACGGACTCGCTCGCGTACGGCGGGCACATGCCCGGCTGGTCCCGCCCCGGGCTCCTCGAGTCGCTGCACGCCGAGCTCGGGCTGTCTGTCGGCGTGGAGAACGACGTCAACCTGGCCGCCGTCGCCGAGCAGGCTCACGGCCTGCCACGGCCCGTGGACTGCTTCGCCCTGTTCTGGATGGGCGACGGGCTCGGGCTTGCGGTGACGCTCGGCGGCGTCCTGCACCGTGGCTCGACCGGTGGCGCCGGCGAGGTCGGCTACCTGCCGGTCCCGGACCCCGAGCCGTCGGTACGGCGTACCCGCCGCCAGCGCGCCGTAGCGCTGCAGGACCTGGTCGGCGGACCCGCGGTCCTGCGGCTGGCGCGCAGCCACGGGATCAAGGCACGCACCCCGGAGGTCGCCGTCGGTCGGGCCATCGACGCCGGATCGAGTGCGTTCCTCACCGAGCTCGCCAGCCGGGTCGCGGTGGGCATCGCCACGATCGTCGCGGTCCTCGACCCTGACCTCGTCGTGCTCTCCGGGCCGGTCGGTCGCGCCGGGGGCCTGCGGCTTCGCGATGCGGTTCGGGCCGAGCTGCACCGCGCGTCTCCGCTGCGCACCCGGATCGCCGTCAGCGGCGTCCAGGGCAACCCCGTGCTCGCCGGCGCCGTCGCGCTGGCGCTCGGCGACTGCCGCGAACAGCTGTTCGCCACCGCTGACGGGTCGACGACCGACCCCCAGCACCTCCGCTCAACCCGACGGACGAACAGGAGCTTGCGTTGAAGCGACAGAGGTTGAACCGTCAGAGGTATGTCGCCACCGTGGCTGCCGGGCTCGCCCTGGTGACCCTTGCCGCGTGCAGCACGGGAGGATCGAGCAGCCCGTCGATCGCGGCCAGCGCGCCGGCCAAGGTCACCGGCACCGTGGAGTTCTGGCACTTCTTCACCGACCGCGAGGCAGCCGCAGTGCAGGCGGCGGTCAACGACTTCGAGGCGAAGTACCCGGGCATCAAGGTCAACGTCCACGGCGGCCAGGACGACGAGAAGATGCTCAAGGCCATCGCGGCCGGGCAGCCGATCGACCTCGCGCTCTCCTCGACGACGGACCGCGCGGGCAAGTTCTGCCAGAGCGGCGCGTTCAAGGACCTGAAGCCGTACATCACCCGCGACAAGGTCGACCTTACGCAGTTCCCGCAGGCACCTCTGGACTACACCCAGTTCAACGGCGTGCGTTGCACCCTGCCGATGCTCTCCGACGACTACGGGCTGTACTACAACAAGGCGATGTTCGCCGCGGCCGGGATCACCGACGCGCCCAAGACGCTCGGCGACCTCACGGCTGACGCCAAGAAGCTCACCGTCCTGAACCCGGACGGCTCGATCAAGGTGGCCGGCTTCGTGCCGCTCATGGGTTGGTACGAGAACGCGCCGGCCCACTTCGCACCGTCGTTCGGGTCGAAGTGGCTGAACGCCGACGCGACGTCCGCGATCAGCAGCGACCCGACGTGGGTCGAGATGGCGCAGTGGCAGAAGAGCCTCGTGGACTACTACGGCTACGACAAGATCACCAAGTTCGTGGCCGGCCTCGGCGAGGAGTTCTCGCCCGACAACGCGTTCGAGAAGGGCAAGGTCGCGATGGCCATCGACGGCGAGTACCGCAGCGCCTTCGTGCAGGCCGAGGCCCCCGCCCTGCAGTACGGCACGGCGCCGTTCCCGACGGGAGACACCCACACCGACCTGTACGGCGGCGGCTACGTCACCGGCAACATCATCGGCATCGGCAAGGGCTCCCAGAACCCGGAGGCCGCCTGGCTGCTGATGAAGTACCTGACGACCGACACGAGCGCGATGGTCAAGCTGGCCAACGCGATCAAGAACATCCCGACGACGAAAGCCGCCCTCGCCTCGCCCGACCTCCAGGCCGACGCCAACTACAAGACCTTCCTCACCATCTTCGGAGACCCGCACAGCTCGACGACCCCGTCCAGCCCGACCGGCTCGCAATACCAGGACACGATGGGCGACTTCTTCACCAAGTGGCAGGAGGGCAAGGTCGGCGACATCACTACCGCGCTCAAGGGGGTCGACAAGACCATCGACGACGCCCTGGCCCTGGCCACCGGTCCCTGAGAGTGGCCACCCTGCTCGCCTCGAGGCGAACAGCACCGCCGGTGTCGGCGTCCCTTCGTTCGAAGCGGCGCCGGCAACGGCTGACGGTGCTGGCGTTCCTCGCACCGTGGCTCATCGGGATGCTGATCTTCTTCGTGTACCCGTTGCTCATGACCCTCTACTACTCGTTCACCCGGTTCGACCTCGTGACACCGCCGCGCTGGATCGGACTGACCAACTACGAGTTCTTCATCAGCAAGGATCCGAAGGTCTGGCAGTCCATCCGCAACACCCTCTGGCTCGTCGCGATCCTCGTTCCCGCCCGGATGCTCTTCGGCCTCGGTGTCTCGATGATCCTGACGACCGTAAAACGCGGCGGGGGGCTGTTCCGCACGCTGTTCTACCTACCGGCACTCGCACCGCCCGTGGCGTCCACGCTTGCGTTCGTCTTCATGTTCAACCCGGACACCGGGCCGGTGAACGTCGGGCTCAAAGCATTGGGCATCAACGGTCCGCTCTGGTTCAACGACCCCGCCTGGGCCAAGCCCGCGCTGGTGCTGCTCGGGCTCTGGGGCATCGGCGACCTGATGATCATCTTTCTTGCCTCGCTGCTTGACGTACCCAGGGACCAGTACGAGGCTGCGTCGCTCGACGGCGCGAACTCGTGGCAGCGCTTCAGGTTCGTGACGTTCCCGAACATCACGCCGGTGCTGACCTTCGGCGCGGTCACCGGGGTCATCGCGGCGTTCCAGTACTTCACCGAGGCCACGGTGGCCGCCACGGTGGCGTCCGGCAAGGCCAACGTCGGCGAAGGTATCGGTTCGACGATCGGCTACCCCGACGGGTCCACCCTGACGTTCCCGCAGTGGTTGTACGTCAAGGGGTTCAGCGACTACGCGCTCGGCTACGCCTCGGCCCTCGCCGTGGTGCTCTTCGCCGCCTCGGTCATCTTCACCGTGATCCTGCTGCGCCGTGCGAAGGCGTTCACCCCGGCCGAGGAGAGCCTGCGATGACAGCGGAGGCGTTGGTGCTGCCGCGAACCAGCGACGACACGGCCCGGCCCCTGCGCAGCCGCAGGTACAAGCGGGAGACCTTCCTCGCGTTCGTCTCGCGCTGGTGCGTGGTGATTGCCCTCAGCGTCATCTTCGTGGGACCGGTGATCTTCATCGCACTCACCGCGGTGATGTCGAACGACCAGGCGCTGACGTCGCAGCTGTGGCCGCACTCGTGGCACTGGGACAACTTCGGCACCGTCTTCCGCAAGGCGCCGCTCGTGCGGTACTTCGCCAACACGCTGCTCTACGCGGTGCTGTCGACGGCCTTCCTCCTGCTGTCCAGCATCCCGGCGGCGTACGCGATGGCGCGGCTGCGATGGAAGGGCCGCAACCTGGCGTTCCTGGTCGTGCTCACCATGATGATGCTTCCGCCGCAGGTGACGACCGTCCCGATCTACGTCCTCTGGTCGGACCTGCACATGACCGGCAGCCTCTGGCCGCTGATCCTCCCGAACCTGTTCGGCGACGCGTTCTCGATCTTCCTGCTGCGCCAGTTCTTCCTGACCATCCCGCAGGACTATGCCGACGCGGCCAGGATCGACGGCTGCAGCGAGTTCGCGGTGATGCGCCGAGTGATCCTGCCGATGGCGAAGCCAGGGATCGCGGCCACGGCCATGTTCTCGTTCTTCTTTGCCTGGAACGACTTCTACGGCCCGTTGCTCTACACCAGCGAGAACCCGGACCAGTGGACCGTTTCCCTGGGGCTGGCCAACTTCAAGGGCCTCTACCAGGTCCAGTGGAACCTCACGATGGCGATGACGCTGCTGGTCATGGTGCCCGTCGTCATCGTGTTCTTCCTCGCCCAGAAGGCCTTCGTCGAAGGCGTGACACTGACGGGAGTCAAAGGATGAGGCTCACCGTCGTCGGCGGTGGCTCGACGTACACCCCCGAGCTCGTCGACGGGTTCGCCCGGCTCCGCGACGTCCTTCCGGTCGACGAGCTGGTGCTCGTGGACCCGGACGTGCGACGGCTCGAGCTGGTCGGGGGTATGTCCCGGCGGATGCTGGCCCGTGCTGGTCACCCGGCGACCGTGACGACGACGAGCGAGGTCGACGCCGGGGTGACCGGTTCTGACGTCGTGCTGCTGCAGCTGCGCGTGGGCGGTCAGGCGGCCCGCGACCGGGACGAGACCTGGCCGCTGGACTGCGGCTGCGTCGGGCAGGAGACCACCGGCGCCGGCGGCCTCGCCAAGGCGCTCCGCACCGTGCCCGTCGTCCTCGACATCGCCGACCGCGTCCGCAGGCTCGCCAAGCCGGACGCATGGATCGTCGACTTCACCAACCCGGTGGGCATCGTCACGCGCGCGTTGCTCCAGGCAGGGCACCGCGCCGTGGGACTGTGCAACGTGGCCATCGGGTTCGAGCGTGCGTTCGCGCAGCTGCTCGGGGTGACGTACGACGAGGTCGCCCTCGACCACGTGGGGCTCAACCACCTCACGTGGATCCGGGGCGTGACGGTCGGCGGCGTCGACGTCCTGCCACAGCTGCTGGCCGAGCACGGTCAGGAGATCGCGGACCGGGTCGAGATGCCGGTGTCGCTGCTCCGCGACCTCGGCGTCGTGCCGTCCTACTACTTGCGGTACTTCTACCTGCACGACACGGTCGTCGCCGAGCAGCGGGCGCACGGGACGCGGGCGGCCGCCGTCGCGGCGATCGAGCGCCAGCTGCTCGTGATGTACGCCGACCCCGCCGTCGACACGAAACCGGCCCTGCTCGAGGAGCGCGGCGGCGCCTACTACTCCGAGGCGGCGGTCGACCTCGTAGCCTCGCTCCTCGGCGACCGGGGCGATGTCCAGGTGGTCAACGTGCGGAACAACGGCACGCTGCCGTTCCTGCCCGACGACGCCGTGGTCGAGGTACCCGCAGAGATCGGCGTGCACGGCGCACGGCCGTTGCCCGTCGCCCCCGTCGACCCGTTGTTCGCCGGGCTTATCGGCCACGTCGCGGCATACGAGGACCTCGCCCTGGACGCGGCGGTCAACGGCGGAAGGAGCCGCGTCGAGAAGGCGCTGCTCGCCCACCCCCTCGTCGGTCAGCTCGACGTCGCCGAAGACCTCACCGCGCGGCTGCTCGCCGAGAACGCCGCCTTCCTGCCGTGGGCGGGAGCGTGAACCGACCGGCCGTCCTCGCCGTCGACGGGGGCAACTCCAAGACCGACGTGGTCCTGGTGGGCCATGACGGCGCCCTGCTGGCGCAGGTACGCGGACCGAGCACGTCACCGCACCGGCTCGGTTCGGACGGGACGTTCGCCCTCCTCGACGACCTCGTCGCCGAGGCTGCCGAGCAGGCGGGCGTGGTGGCCGGGACGGCCGTCGCCGAGATCGCGGCGGTCTACCTGGCCGGTGCCGACCTGCCGGCCGAGATCGACCGGCTGACCCGAGCCGTCGCCGCCAGAGGCTGGGCGGCGCGTTCGTACGTGGAGAACGACACCTTCGCCCTGCTCCGGGCGGGTACCGACGAACCCGACTCCGTCGCGGTGGTCTGTGGCGCCGGCATCAACTGCGTCGGCGTCGGCCGGGACGGCACGATCGTGCGGTTCCCGGCGCTGGGCCGGATCTCCGGCGACTGGGGCGGCGGCTACCAGCTCGGCGAGGAGGCGCTGTGGTCCAGCGCTCGCGCCGAGGACGGCCGTGGACCCGCGACCGCGCTGGCCGGCCTCGTCGCGGCGCACTTCGGGCTGCCCACCGTGATGGCCGTCGCCGAGGCCCTGCACTTCGAGGATCTGTCCAGCGACCGGCTGGTCGAGCTCGCACCTGTCGTCCTCGCGGCTTCCCGGGACCTCGACCCGGTGGCCGTCGACATCGTCAACCACCTGGCCGACGAGGTGTTCCTGCTCGCGACGACCGCGCTCCGTCGGCTCGACCTGCTCGACCGGACCGCCACGGTCGTGCTCGGCGGAGGCATCCTGGCCGGCAGCGACCCGACCCTGCTCGACCGCGTGGTCGCGAGCCTCGCCGAGGCGGCACCCAAGGCCGCCGTACGCGTCGTGTCCGAACCGCCGGTCCTGGGTGCGGCACTCGCCGGGCTCGACCGCGTGGGCGTGGACGAGTCCGCATACACCCGCGTGCGGGCAGCCCTCAGCGGCTGACCATCAGCTGGGGACGACCACCGTCTTCGCTGCCTTGTCGTGGATCGACTGCTGCCACGGCTTGTCCCAGAGCGGGAAGAGGTCGTCGAGGAGGGTGAACACGCCGCCGCCCACATAGCCGCCCAGCGCGACCACGCCCCACCGGATGGTCGCCTCGCGCCAGGTCGGCAACCGGTCCTCGGCGAGGGGGCGTACCCGGATCCCGAACGCCCGCTTGCCGAGGGTCCGCCCGTACCGCACGAGCTGCGGGACCTCGTACACGAACTGCAGGACGAGGGACAGGGCCGAGACCACCAGGAAGCGTCCCAAGATCTGGCTGTAGAAGTCGGTCATCGCCTGCTGGCTGGGTGCCCGCCCGTCGGCGGGGAACGAGTCGACGAAGTCGCGGAACGGCTGCCAGAGAAACGCAAAGGCGAGTGGTACGAGGACGACGCAGAGGATCAGCCAGTCGAGGAACCGGGCACCGACGCGGCTCCACCAGCTCGCGAGGGGGAACGACGCCACGAGCGGCGGCGCCATCGGACCGGCGTACGCGCCCCACGGCTGGCTGCTCATGACCGTGGGTGCGGCGACCGGGGGCGCGGCGACGGGTGGGGTCGCCCCTGGGACCGACGTCTGCGGTGTCCACCTCTCGCCGTCCCACCAGCGCAGGTACCCGTTCGAGAATGGGTCTGGGTACCAGCCGGGCGCCATCGTCATGCGGCGATCATCTCAGGCTCCCGCCAGCACCCGTGCGTGTCCTAGCCTGTGCCCCATGCCCGGCAGGCCCGGCCAGCAGGCCGATCCCATGCGTTCCTTCGCCCCGCACCGCCTCGGTCGCCTCGAGTGCGACGCATGGGTCGGCTACTACCGGCACGAGTGGGGTCGCGCGCTGCAGTGCTTCGTCGGCATGGTCCGCGAGGGCTTCGGCATGTCCTGGCCTCGTACGATGCAGGGCGCCTACCTGGTCCTTCGCGCCAACCAGCTCTGGGCGCCGTACCCGGACAACGACGCCGCCGGTGCCGAGGAAGCGATGCGCCGCTTCTACGCGCTCGTCGCCGGACAGCACCACCTGGGTATCGACCCGGTACGCGCTGCCCGGCTCGAGGTCGCCTGGTGGCGCGTCCACCGCTCCCTGCAGCGCGAGACGGTCGACGGCTCGATCGAGCCGCTCGTCGACGCGGTCGCCGCGCTGTACTCGTACGTGTACGACACGCCCCTGGACTCGGTCCGGCCGGCGGCCCAGCTGCGCTCGGAGGCCATGGTCGTCTCGGACCGCTGGGTCACGGACGGCTGCGACCTCGGCAGCCCGCTGCTGGTCGACGAGCTCACGCTGCTGGTCCGCTCGTACGCGTCGTTGCGGGCCGCCGTCCAAGGCTGAGCAGACCCACGCCGGTTGTCCGATGTCGGTCATGGCGTGAGGTGGACAGGGCGGGAGTCGTTGTGGGGTCTGGTGTTTCGGTAGGATTCGAACATGTGTTCGAGCCTGCAGGTCTCCGCCGCGGTGGACCTGGCCGCCCTGCTCGAGGCCGCGCCCGGGCTGGCTGTGATGGCCGCGCTGGCCCGGATCGACCCGGTCGCCCTGGACGAGTCCGAGCGGCTGGTCCTGGTCGAGGTGTGGGACAGGCAGCAGGCCTGGGTCGCCGCGCAGACGCTGACCCCGTCGGTGGCCTTCGCCGGGCCCGCGCCGGTGGACAAGGACGACTTCGTCCGCGAAGACCTGCGCGCGGCCCTGCACCTGTCCCGACCGGCCGCCCAGACCCGCATCGACGTGGCCCGGCTGCTGTCCTCGACGCTGACCGCGACCGCGGCAGCCCTGGCGGCCGGTCAGATCGGCTACCCCCAGGCCAGCGTGCTGGTCCAGGCCGTCATCGGCGCCGCACCCCCGGTGGCCCTGGCCGTCGAGCAGGCCGTGCTGGATCGTGCGCCCGCTTCGACGGTCGGGGAGTTCGGGCGGCTGGTCGACAAGGCGGTGCTGGCCGCCGACCCGCAGACCGCCCACGAGCAGCACACCGCCGCAGCCGCGACCCGGTCCGTGGTGCTCTACCCCGGGCCGGCCGGGATGGCCACCATCCGAGCCGACCTGCCCGCCGTCGACGCCCACACCATCTGGCTCGCCCTGGACACCCTGGCCGCCCGCAAGGAGCCGGGCGACCCGCGCGGGATCGACGCCCGCCGCGCCGACGCCCTCACCACGCTGGCCGCCACCGCCTTGACCAGCCCCGACGTGCCCCGCCGGCACCGCCGCCCCACCCAGATCCAGATCGTCACCGACCTGCCCATCCTGCTCGGACTGGCCCAGCACCCCGCCCAGCTCACCGGCTACGGCCCCCTCCCCGCCCCCATCGCCCCCGCCCTGGCCACCGACGCCAGCTGGCAACGCCTGGTCGTCGAACCAGCCACCGGCCACCTGCTGGACGCCGGCACCACTACCTACCGCCCACCACAAGAACTCATCGACTACATCCTGACCCGCGACCCCACCTGCACATTCCCCACGTGCCACACACCAGCCGCGGCCTGCGACATCGACCACACCACCCCCTGGCAACCCGACCACCCAGGCGGCGGCACGACCAGCACCTGCAACTGCCACCCCGCCTGCCGCCGCCACCACCGCCTCAAGACCCACGGCGGCTGGACCGTCACCGCACACCCCGACGGATCCACCAACTGGACCAACCCCCACGGCCGCCGCTACCACTCACCCACCCACGACCACCGACCCTGGACCATCTGAAGCTGGACTAGGAGAGCGCGCCCGCGACCTCGCGGGCGGCGGCCTCCACGCGCGGTCCCACCGCTTCCACGTCGAGGTCACCGAGCGCCACGACGCCCACGCTCGCCTGGACGTGCGGCACGCCGAGCACCGGCGCAGCGACCCCGGTGGCGCCCGGCTGCAGCTCACCGCGGGAGACCACGTAGTGGCTGCCGCCCCCGCGAGCCGAGG
>DAIPJR010000009.1:16236-17773 GCA_036770165.1 Actinomycetes bacterium
CGCATGTCCGGCCGCGCCGCGATCGAGCGGGTGGCGAGCCCCGACCCGGTAGGCCACGTGGAAGTCGGTCCAGCTCGGCTCGACCACGGCGACGGCGAGGGCTTCACCAGCGTCTGCAATGGTGAGGTGAGCCGTGGCCCCCACGTCCTCCGCGAGCCGTCGCAGCGCGGGCAGAGCGGCCTCGCGAAGCAACGGGACGACCCGTCCGGCGAGGCGCAGCGCACCGGTACCGAGGCTGATCCGCCCGGCGCTGTCCCGTCGTACCAGCAGGTGCATCTCAAGAGTCGCCAGCAGGCGGTAGACGACCGTACGACCCACTCCCAGGTCGGCAGCCAGCTGGGCGACGGTACGGCCGGAAGGGGCCTGGGCGAGGATCTCGAGGATCTGCAGTCCGCGGTCGAGCGTCTGCGAGGTCTCCGTCATGGCCGCAGACTAGGCCCGGCCGACCGCCCAGCGACGGACGAGGTCGATCCGCTCCTGCAGGTGCTGGGCCTGCGCCTGGGCCGAGAGCGGCCCGCCGCAGCTCCGCCGCAGCTCGGCGTGGATCGCTCCGTGCGGCTGCCCGGTGCGGTGGTGCCAGGCCGCCACGAGCCCGTTGAGCTCCTTCCGCAGCGCGGCGAGCGCAGCGTGCGTGGAGACGGGCCGCGGCGGCTCGACCGACCCCTGGCCGGCGCGACGGCGGCCGGACTGCTGGTCGGCCTGCCGCTTCTTCAGCAGCTCGGTGACCTGGTGCGGCTCGAGCAGGCCTGGCAGTCCCAGGAAGTCCTGCTCCTCGGCCGACCCTGGCGCCGCGTGCGACCCGAACTCGCCCCCGTCGAACAGCACCCGGTCGAACGTCGCGTCGGATCCGAGCGCCTCGAAGACCATCTGGTCGTCGGCGGAGGCATCCCCGGTCGCCTGCGCGGCCGCGACCAGCGCGTCCTCGGGCGACCAGAGGTCCCCGTCCGTGGCCGGCGGACCGCCGAGCACGTGGTCTCGCTCGACCTCCATCTCGGCCGCGAGCTGGAGCAGGACAGGCACGGACGGCAGGAACACCGAGGCCGTCTCGCCCCTGCGGCGGGCGCGCACGAACCGGCCCACAGCCTGCGCGAAGAACAGCGGCGTCGACGTCGAGGTGGCATAGACGCCCACCGACAGCCTGGGGATGTCCACGCCCTCGGACACCATGCGTACGGCCACCATCCAGCGCTGCTGGGAGTCGGCGAACTCCTGGATCCGCGCGCTCGCGCCTGGGTCGTCGGAGAGGACCACGGCGGGCTCATCGCCCGAGGCGGCCTGCAGGATCCGTGCGTAGGCCCGCGCCGACCGGTGGTCGCTCGCGATGACCAGCCCGGCCGCGTCAGGGACGTGCCGGCGGACCTCGGTCAGCCGCCGGTCGGCGGCGTCGAGCACGGCCGGGATCCACTCGCCCTCGGGGTCCAGAGCGGTCCGCCACGCCTGCGCAGTCAGGTCCTTGGTCAGCGGTTCGCCGAGGGTCGCCTGCACCTCGTCGCCCGCCCGCGTGCGCCAACGCATCGACCCGGTGTACGCCAAGAAC
>DAIPJR010000311.1:0-1919 GCA_036770165.1 Actinomycetes bacterium
GGTCGACGTCTACGTGCCCGGCTGCCCGCCGCGACCCGAGGCGATCGTCGACGGGATCCGGTTGCTGCACGAGCAGATCGACGCCGGGCGGGTGCTGCGGTGACCGCCGTCTCGGTCGGCCTGGCCGACCGGCTCGCCTCGGCCGTCGGTGGGACGACGGACCAGGGGTACGGAGACGTGACGGTCGACGTCGAGCCGGGTCGCTGGGTGGTTGCCCTCACGGCAGCCCGCGACGACCTCGGGCTCACCTTCTTCGACTGGCTGTCCGCGGTCGACGAGCTCGCGGGCTTCTCGGTCGTGTGCCACCTGGTCGATCCGGTCGGGCACGGCCACCTGATGGTGCGCACGCGGATCCCGGTCGTCGACTCGGCCGGTGACCCGGTCGTCGACTCGGCGACGGCGGTCTACGCCGGCGCCGCGTGGCACGAGCGTGAGACCCACGAGATGTTCGGCATCGACTTCCGCGGCCACCCCGGCCTTCGGCCGTTGCTGCTGCCGGACGGCTTCGAGGGGCGGCCGCTGCGCAAGGACTTCGTCCTCACGGCCCGTACGGAGAAGGAATGGCCGGGGGCGAAGAAGCCGTGACGACCGGCGATGCGCCCGAGCGCGAGTCCGGCGGTTTCCCGGTCAGGAGCCGTGGCGTCATCGCGCTCCTCGAGGGCAGCTGCACTTCGTGCATGATCTGCGCGCGCGAGTGCCCCGACTGGTGCATCTTCATCGACGCGCACACCGAGGTCGTCCCCGGGCAGCAGGGCGGGCGGGCGCGCACGCACCACGTCCTCGACCGGTTCGCCATCGACTTCTCCCTGTGCATGTACTGCGGGATCTGCATCGACGTCTGCCCGTACGACGCGCTCTTCTGGTCGCCGGAGGCCTCCTACGCCGGGCTGGACATCCGCGACCTCACCCACGAGCGTCCGCGCCTCGCGGAACACCTGGCGACCGTTCCCGCGTTGAGCCCGCAGGAGCTGTCCCAGGAGGAAGAGTCGTGAACCGCTACACCAACGGCCTGAAGACGGTCGCGCTGCTTGCGCTGCTGTCCGGGCTGATCCTGCTCGCCGGCGCGTGGATCGGCGGGCGCACCGGCCTGGTCGTCGCGTTCGGCATCGCCGCCGTCACCAACGCCTACACGTACTTCAACAGCGACAAGCTGGCGCTGCGCTCGATGCGGGCCTACCCGGTCACCTCGGCCCAGCAGCCCCTGCTCTACCGCGTCGTGCAGGACCTCTCGATGGCGTCCGGCCAGCCGATGCCGGCGCTGTACGTCTCGCCGACCGACGCGCCCAACGCGTTCGCGACCGGAAGGAGCCCCGAGCACGCCGCCGTCTGCTGCACCGAGGGCATCCTCGCCCTCCTCGACGAGCGCGAGCTCCGGGGCGTGCTCGGGCACGAGCTCTCGCACGTCTACAACCGCGACATCCTGATCTCGTCGGTCGCGGCGGCCATGGCCAGCGGGATCATGCTGCTCGCCCAGTTCTCGTACTTCCTGAACGTCTTCGGCGGCGGTGGGGGTGGGCGTGACCAGCGCAGCAACCCGCTGGGAGCCCTCCTCGTCGTGATCCTCGGCCCGATCGCGGCCTCGCTCGTCCAGCTGGCGATCAGCCGGTCGCGGGAGTACCAGGCCGACGAGTCGGGGGGCCGGCTGACCCACGACCCGCTGGCCCTCGCGTCCGCGCTGGCCAAGCTCGAGTCGGGTACGGCCCAGCGGCCGCTCGCGCCGACGCCCGCGGTGCAGACGACGTCGGCGCTGATGATCGCCAACCCGTTCAACGCCGGCGGGATGTCGCAGCTGTTCTCGACGCACCCCCCGATCCCCGAGCGCATCGCCCGCCTCCAGGCGCTCGCCCGCGAGCTCAACGCCTGACCGAGACGGCCGCGCTGGGCCGGCCGCTACACCCCGCCTTGCCCCCACCACCGCG
>DAIPJR010000312.1:0-1893 GCA_036770165.1 Actinomycetes bacterium
CCCGGTCTCCGCGCTGAGCAGGATGTAAGCGGCCCAGCACAGCGCTGCCGCCAGGGCGAACAGCACCCCTACCCCGTCCAGCCGCTGGCTGCCGCCGCCGAGCAGGACGACTCCCACGACGGCCAGCCCGGCCCATGCCAGCTCGGGCACCCGTCGAGACAGCGCCACGGCGAGCCCGAGCGGGCCGAGGAGCTCGATCGTCACCGCCATCCCGAGCGGCAGGCGGTCCACGGCCTGGTAGAAGCACAGGTTCATGGTCGCGAGGACGGTGCCGAACGCGACGATCACCGTCCAGTCGCGACGAGAACGGCCCCTCACCTGCGGCCGGGTCACCAGCAGCAGCACGATCGAGGCGATCACCAGGCGCAGGAGGACGACCCCGGACGGGCCCACCCGGTCGAAGATCAGCTTGGCGATGGCCGCACCCAGCTGGACGGACATGACCGCGCCGGTGACCATGAGCACACCGGACCGACTCGCGCCGGCGCGGGCGCCAGGCTCCGCCGCGGGGGCGGATGCCGGCGTGCCGTCGGTCTCGACCGTCATGCGTCCATCGTCTCCGGACCGCTCGCCCGAGTGAAATGCCGTCTGCGATGGGGTTATGCTCCGCGCGTATGACCATCGAGGCACGGCACCTGCGGTCCTTCCTCGCGATCGCCGAGGAGGGCAACGTCACGCGGGCAGCAGCCCGGCTGAGCGTGTCGCAGCCGGCACTCTCACGCACGCTCGGGCAGCTCGAGCAACGGCTCGGGGTCCACCTCGTCGACCGCTCCACGCACCACCTCTCGCTGACCGAAGCCGGCCGGCGGTTCCAGCCGGCCGCCGCCGAGGCGATCCGTACGTTCGACCAGGCGCTGGCCTCCGTCGTCTCCGGGGTACCTCCGATGCGACTGGGCCACACGTGGGCCTCGAGCGCCCACACAGTCACGATCGTCCGCGCCTGGAACGCGGCGCACCCGGACTGGCCGCTGCAGCTGCGAAGGAGCGACGAGCGGACCGGCGGGCTGGCCCACGGCGAGGTGGACATCGCTCTGATCCGTGGCCCGGTCATCGACATGACCCTGCGGACGAGCCTGATCGACGAGGAGCAGCGGGTCGCCGCCGTCCCCGCCGGCCACCGCCTCGCCGACGCCGAGGAGCTGACGTTGGCCGAGCTGGCCGACGAGCCGCTGGTCGTCAACTCTCGCGCGGGCACGACGACCCCGGACCTCTGGCCCGAAGGTGCCCGCCCCCGTGTCGTCGCGGACTCGACCAGCACGGACGGGTGGCTGATCACGATCGCCGCAGGCACCGGGATCGGCGTGACGCCGGCGTCGACAGCGACCCTCCAGCCGCACCCTGACGTGCGGTACATCCCGCTGCGCGGGGCACCTCTGGTCCCGCTGCTGCTCGCGTGGCCGTCGCACGACCCGCACCCGCACATCCGCGAGCTGGTCCGCATCGCGCACCGGGCCACCGCCTCGCTGCGCCCCAGCCGGACGGCTCGACCGCTCACGACGCCCTGACGCTGCGGATCTGCCAGCCGGCCGGTCCGCGCACGAGCTCGACCTCCCAGGACTTCGCCGCCCGAGCGGGTCGGCTCTCGACGGTTCCCCCGTCGGTCACTCGGACGAGGGTGTATGCCGGCCGTACGTCGACGACGGCCAGGACGACCCGGCGTGACGTCACCGCCAGCGGTCGGACCGACCGGATCACCTCTCGGAACCCGGCCGCGTCGACACCTGCCGCGGCGAGCTGGCGAAGCGCGGCGACGTCGCTCGCGAGGACGGCCGAACCGGGCGCGTCTACATCGGTGAGCGCATCGGGGTCACCGCTGCTGAACGCCTCCTCCCGGCGGCTGTCAAGGTCGGCGAGGACGCGAGTCCAGTCGACGGGCAGGGCCGGCGCCCGGCC
>DAIPJR010000138.1:0-5561 GCA_036770165.1 Actinomycetes bacterium
CGCCGCTCCCACACCCACGCCGCCCCCCGTGCCCGCGCCCACGCCGCCCCCCGCGCCCGCGCCCATGGCCCCGAATTCGGGGGTTGCCCTCGTGTTCAACGACGGAAGCGCGATGGTGTTAGATCCCGACGACCCGCGGGTCCGCGCCTTCCTCGCCGTCGCCGGTCAGATCATCGTGCGCTGACCGCTCGGGTGGTCTGCCACCGCAGGCTATCTGCGATCGCCATTCGCAGATCAAGCTGTGCCCGCCAACCCAGCAGGCGTTCGGCGCGGTCGCAGACGGTGTAGCTGCCGCGAACGTCGCCAGCGCGCCGCGGCCCATCGAAGACGCGTGGGCCACGTCCCACCACCTCGGCGAAGGCGGCGACGAGCTCCCGAACCGTTGTCCCCGATCCGGTACCGATGTTGACGACCTCAAAGCCGCTCGGACCCACCGCCTCGTCGAAACGCTCGAGGGCCCGGACGTGGGCGACAGCGAGGTCCCAGACGTGGATGTAGTCCCGGATCGCGGTGCCGTCGTGCGTAGCCCAGTCCGTGCCGGCCACCACGAACGGCTCGCCGCCGGCGGCAGCGTCCAGCAATCGCCCGAGCGCCTGAGTGTGCCCGAGCCGATACGGGCCGGTCCGCAGCCCGGGGTCGGCACCGACGGGGTTGAAGTAGCGCAGGGACAGCGAACGAACCGCGTGCATGCCGGCGACGTCCTTGAGCACCCGCTCGACCATTAGCTTGCTGTTGGCGTACGGGCTGTTGGGCTGCAGCGGGGAGTCCTCGTCGACTGCTGGTCCCGGCCCGGCAGCGTATATCGCTGCGGTGGAGCTGAACACGAGCCGACGGCACCGGTTGCGCACCAGGTGCTCCACGAGCTCCATGGTCTTCCCGACGTTGTTGCGGTAGTACGACAGCGGTGAACGGACCGACTCGGGCACAACGATCGACGCGGCGCAGTGGACGACCGCCGTCACGTCGGGGTGGTCACTGAATACCCTGTCGACCAGCCCGCCGTCGGCGACGTCTCCCGCGTAGAAGGGCCGATCGAGGACGAACTCCACGGGGCCGCTGCTGAAGTCGTCGAGGATGACCACCTTGTGGCCGGCGTCGACCAGGGCGGACGCGACGGTGCTCCCGATGTAGCCGGCTCCGCCGGTGACGAGGACCTTCATGCTGCAGCGGCCGGGTGTCGGGACGGTCGGGCGCCGCCCGCGCCCCGGCGCTCGGCGCGGGTGGCGAGCACTGCGGCCGCGCTGGCGAGGCCGCCCACCAGGAGAGCAGTCGTGCCCGATCCCCAACGGTCGGAAGGAAGCCCGGCCAGGCAGGACGGAAGTACGCCGGCGACGGTGGCCGTGGCGGCGAGGACAGGGGCCACGGACATCCCGCGCGGCAGCAGGAGGCGGTACCAGGCCCCGCGTACGACGGCGCGCATCAGGTGGGCGAAATACGCCGTACCGAGCAAGCAGCCGATGGCGGTGCCGAGCGCGACTCCCACGGATCCCGCCCAGATCGCGAGCGGCACCGTGGTCGCGACGTTGACCACCACCGCGACGACGCCGTACCGGCTCTCCAGCCCGGGGTACCCGGTCGCCCTGGCAGTCGCGGCTAGGGGGGCGGAAAGCAGGTTGACCAGGTAGCCGGCCGACAGGACGGCTGCGATCAAGGCCACTTTGCCGTGGCCCGGCCCGAGCCAGAGGCTGACGCTGGGCACCAGCGCCCCGAGCGTCACCACGCCGAACGTGACCAGAAAGGGGGCCCAGGCCCGCTGGACGCGGTCGTAGAGCGCCACTGCGCCGCTGGTCCCGTCTCGGGCGGTGTGCAAGGACATCCGCGTGAGCAGGTACGGCATGGCCCAGAGCGGTATCGACCGGATCGTGGTCGAGACGGTGACGGCGAGCGAGAACATCGCCGCCTCATGGAGGGGAAGGAACGAGGCCACGACCAGCGTGTCCGCCTCGGCGTTGACCAGCATCGCGAGCCCACCGATCTGAGTCCGCCACGCATAGGACAACAGCTCCCTTGCCTGAGTGCGTCCGAGGAACCCGCAGCCGCGACCAGGGACCAGCCGGACCGCTTGCCAGCCAGCGGCGGCCACGGTCACGGCCGCCCGAACAGCAGAGGCGGCGAAGGCGCCAGCCAGCCCGTACGCCGGCACCAGCACGACCATCCCCGCCACGTAGGCCGCGGAGCCGGCGATCGCCGCCACCGCCGAGGAGCCGAACCGTTCGTAGGCGACGAGGACGGACTGGAATGTGCCGCCGACCAGCTGCAGGACGACGAGCAGGCCGAGCCAGCCGGCTAGCGACGACGTCTCGGTACGTACGGCCTCGGGGGTCCGCAGCAGGTGGGCGCCGGCGTATCCCACACCCGCCAGCGCGCCGCCAAGCAAGACCGAGGCGGCCACCGACAGCGCCAAGCTCGTGTTGACGAGCTGCCGCGCCCAACGTCCGTCTTCCGCGCCGCGGGCGACGCCGAGGAAGCGCGGCAACGAGGCGCCGACCCCGCCGTCCAGCGTTGATGCCAAGAACGCGATGGTGGTCAGCAGGGCGAGGGCACCGAACCGGTCCGCGCCGAGCCGGCCGAGAAGCCACGGGCTGCTGACGACGAAGACGAGTGCAGGCAACGCGGTGCCGATCCCGGTCAGCAGCGACGCGCTGAGCACCCGGCCGAGGGCACTGTCGACGCGCCCGCTCACAGCTTGCGGCCCACGGCGACGAGGAACGGGCTGAGAATCGGGTTCGGCACCCCGCACGGCCCTGCTACCCGCTTCGCCAGCGACCCGGCCTTGCCGAGCACACCCGCTACGCGGCCGGCGGTGCGGCTGGCGCGGGCCGACCGTGCCTCGTCGGGTTCCACCCAGAATTCGCAGGTGCCGAACCGGCGAACGTGCAACGGCGCTACACCCCCGAACGCGAACGCGGTGCGGAGTAACCCGGGCGACATCGCCGCCAGGTTGTGGGTCTCGAGGCTGGTCCGGTCCCACTGCCGGTGCAGCAGCCACTGGCCGCCCCGGAAGTTCGGCACCGTCACGACCAGCAGGCCACCTGGCCGAACCCAGGCCGCATGCCGTGTGATGATCGCGGCCGGGTCGTCGAAGTGCTCGATGAACCCGAAGGAGCAGACAAGGTCGTACGACGGGCGGGGCGGCTCGGTACAGAAGTCGGCACGGACGACCTCACCGACCCGTACCCCCTCCTCAGCCAGCGTGGCAGCCAGCGTGTCGACCCCTGGAACGATGTCGATGCCGGAGACGGTGTAGCCCCACCGCTGGTTCAGGTAGTGCATGAACCCCCCGGGGTAGCACCCGACCTCGAGGGCTTGCAGGCCGGGGGTGCTCGGCAGCAGCGTACGGAGCACCGGGTCGAAGACCCGGCAGGCGGCCAGGTAGCCGGCCCGGTCGGACGTCGCGTCGCTCGCCGCCCATGAGTCCTCCCAGTACCGCGCGTCGGGCGCATTGAACGAGTGACGCGCCATCACGCCCGCCCCCCGCCGGGCGACACGGGACGGCCCTCGGCCGGCGCCGTGCCGGCACGGGCCATCAGGGCGTTCTCGAAGGCATCGGCCGAGGCTTCCCTAGTGAAGCTGCGTACGCGTGCGGCCCCGGCGGCTGCCAGCCGAGATCCCAGTTCCGGGTCTCGTACCAGCCGGACGATTGCGGCGGCGAGCCCGCCCGAGTCCTCGACGGGTGCGAGCAGCCCGGTCACCTCTGCTGCGGCGTAGTCCGCGTGGCCTCCGATGTCCGTCGCGACCAGGGCGCAGCCGCACGCCATGGCCTCTGCAGGGGGAAGTGCCCAGCCCTCCATCCGGCTCGGGGACACGAAGATCAGGCTTGAGCGCAGAAGGTCGACCAGCTCGGGACGCGTGGGTCGTGCCGTCCAGTCCATCCACGAAGGGATGTGGGCCGGGCGGTCGTAGACCGAGAACACCGAGGCGCGAAGCGTAGGTTCGATCATCCGAGCCCGCTCGAGGGCAGCCAGCCCGACGTCCGAGCCCTTGACATGGTGGGGGTGCCACAGCATGGCGACGCGATGACGGTCCCGCTCGATCGCGCGGGGTGCGGGAGTGCGGAAGCTCTCGTCGACGAAGTTGGGGACGATGTCCACCTGTCCGCGCCCGAGCTCGCTCGCGAGGTCGGCCAGCCAGCCGGCGATGACCAGTTTGTGCAGCGGCAGACGCCACGAGGCGTTGACGCGGCCTGCAGGACCGGACCACGTCTCGTGACTCTGCAGGTACGAGAACCCCCATCCGGGTGCCGACCTGGCCGCCACAACTTCGCTGGTTCGCCAGGCCGTCGCCACCACTGCAGTTCCGGCTGCCCACCGCCTGGGCAGCCGGAGCACCGTACGGATTCGGACGGCGGGGTCGTGGTCGTACCACGGGGTCGGTGCCTCGTGCTGCCCGCCGGACGTCCCGTGCCGCCACAGGAGCGCGGCGGGTCCACGCCAGCGAGGCTCGCTGATCACGGCCCAGTGCAGCACTGACACCGTGTGCCCTCGTGCGGCCATGGCGTTGGCGTGTGCGTACACCATCTGGTAACCGCCGACCGGCACGCGGGACCAGCGCGGCAGCACGAAGACCACGTCCATGCTGGCGAACCTTCCGGTGGGGGGAGCGGTTCCTGTCGGAACACTCGGGATATCGGCGCGCTCACGCTCGATCCTTAGGCCGATCGGGCGTACTCCTGGGCGCGGAGCGAGCCGGGGACGGACCGGCTTCAGAGCCTCGGACCGGCTGCCGATGTTCACACGAATGGCCCAACGATTCGGAGGTGACGCGTGAGTACACGGTGCCCGGGCGGGCTCGCCGTGGTCGTTCTCACCTTTCGCGGCCGGTCTGTGGTCGGCTCCTGTCTCGACGCGCTCGCGGAGCAACTGCCCACCGGCACTCCTGTGGTCGTCGTCGACAACCACTCGGGCGACGGGACCCCGGAGCTGGTGGCCGAGCTCGCCGCCCGGATGCAATGGGCCACGACGCTCGTACGCAGCCCGGCCAACCGCGGCTACGGGAGCGGGATGAACCTGGGCTGGGAGACCGCGATGCGGGACCAGCCCGAGAGCGTGCTGCTGCTGACCCACGACACCGTCCTCAAGCCTGGCGCGATCGGCTTCCTCACCCGAGCTTTGGCCGGAAGCGAGAAGACGGCGATGGTCGGCCCTCTGCTGCTGCGCGCAGGCGCGGAGGACCTCGTGTGGTCCGCAGGCGGCGAGCTCACCGGACTTGGCCGGCATCCGCACCACATCGGACAGGGGGACGCCGCTTCCCAGTGGGAGGGCGCGGAGCCGAAGAAAGTGGCTTGGCTCGATGGCGCGGCCCTGCTCGTACGGGTGTCCGCCGCTGAGGGCCTCGACTGCCCGATCGGCCGGCTCGGCCCCTTTCGCGAGGACTTCTTCCTGTACTGGGAGGAGGTCGAGCTGCAGAGCCGCCTGGCTGATGCCGGCTGGGACCTCCAGCTCGTGGCCGCGGCCGTCGCCACGCAGCACCCTGGGCTCATGCCGCCCTACCTCGCGGCACGCAACCGGATCCGCTATCTGGCGACGGGCGGTCACCCGGTGGGAGCGGCCGCGGCCGCGGCC
>DAIPJR010000138.1:5571-5869 GCA_036770165.1 Actinomycetes bacterium
AGTGTGCCAGGGCGGTACGCGACGGTGTCCACCCCGCACGACGTTGGCGGGCCCGGGCGCGGCTCACCGGCCTGCGCGACGGCTGGAGAGGAGGGTTGGACCTTGAGCTCGCCGTACGCCGCTAGCCCGCCCTCCACCCGCCCCGTGCAGCCGGTACGTCACGAGGAGGCCCAGCGACAGCGGGCGGTCACCCTGGTGAATCCGCTCCCGGTGGCCCTCGCCCACTACGAGGCGGCGCTGCGGTCGACCCTGAGTGCGGTCGGCGCCGACGTCGTCAGCACCCACACACCGTCCGCCG
>DAIPJR010000139.1:0-5869 GCA_036770165.1 Actinomycetes bacterium
AGGAACGCGGCGGACACCACGGGCTCGTGCGAGTTCGGCTTGCCGATGGGCGGTTGCAGCGCCTCGACCACCGTGTCGTGGTCGGCCTCGTAGAAGTAGACGAGGGAGACCAGCTCCTCCTCGGGGGCGCCCGGCTGCGGCGGGAGGACCCGGTGCCGGTTGGAACGCCACCGGTCGCCGGACCAGCGAGCCAGCAGGTCTCCGGTGTTGATGGTGAACGCCTCGGGGTGCCAGGGGGCGTCCTCCCACTCCCCCTCCGGGCTCCACACCTGCAGCCCGCCTTGCCCCGGTTCGCGGTCGAGCACGGTGACGGTGCCGAAATCGGTGTGCGGCCCGATCCGGAACTGCCCCGGCGCAGGCTCCCCCACGACGGACATCGGCGGGTACCAGTTGACGTTCATGGTGTGCGTCGAGTGGCCGGTGTGCTGGGTGAAGAAGTCCGGCTGCAGCCCGAGCGACACCGCGCAGACGACCAGCAGCTCGTCGGCGAGCGCCCGCATCTGGTGCAGGTACTCGGTGATGACCGGCTGCATCCCGGCGACCTCGGTCGGCCACACGTTCTGCGGGAACCAGTACGCGTCGACGTCCGGGTCGCCGGTCGGGAGGTCGGCGCCGACCGCGAACGACTCCTTCAGGTCGGGGGGCGTCTGCGTCCCCTCGGAGTAGCCGTTGGCCTCGACACCGGACGGGAGCCAGCCGCGTCCGCCCACCGTCACCGCGTACGAACGCTTGACGTCTTCGGGCAGCGCGAAGAACTCGCGGCACACCTCGCGCACCCGGTCCCGCAGCGAGCGGGGGACGCCGTGCCCGGTCACCAGGAAGAAGCCCACCGACTGCAGAGCCGCGTCCACCTCCGCGGCCACCGCACCCCGTTCGGCCGGCCCTCCCGAGAACCACGAAGTCAGGTCGATGACGGGTACGGAAGACGGCATGGGGTCAGTCCTCTCCGATGTCCTCGAGCCACAGCTCGGGCCGGGTCTTGATGAATTCGGTCATCAGGCCGACCAGCTCCGGGTCGTCCAGGAGGACGACCTCGACCCCGTGCTCGGCGAGCCAGTCGTGGCCGCCGTAGAACGTCTGCGCCTCACCGACGATCACCCGCGAGATCCCGAACTGGCGGACCAGCCCGCTGCAGTACCAGCACGGCGACAGCGACGTCACCATCGTGGTCCCCCGGTACGAACGCTGCCGCCCCGCGGCCTTGAACGCCGCGGTCTCGGCGTGCAGCGACGGGTCACCGTCCTGCACCCGCCGGTTGTGGCCGCGCCCGAGCAGCTCGCCGTCGCGCCCGAACAGCGCGGCCCCGATGGGGATGCCGCCCTCGGCGAGACCAGCCTTCGCCTCGTCCACCGCGACGGCGAGCATCGCCGTCACCTTCGCCAGGTCGAGGGCCGACTCGTCGATCGTCATGGCCTCACCATGCTCGGCTCGCACGGTCGCGGACAACCGACGAACCAGCCGCAACCGGGCCGTGCCATGCTGACGATCCGTACACCGACCGGAGGCAGGCCACGGTGACCATCAGCCTTTCCGCCCTGCTGGATCTCGACGTCGTGCGCGACGCGAAGCCGGAGGTGCTGGTCGGGCACAGCGGGCTCGACCGCCTCGTCCGCTGGGTGCACTCGAGCGAGATCTACGAGATCGGGCCGCTGCTGTCGGGCGGCGAGCTGTTGCTCACGACCGGTCTCGGGCTGGCCGGTGTCGACCGTGGACCCCGGCGGCACTACCTGCGCGAGCTGGCCGACCGCGGGGTGGCCGCACTCGCAGTCGAGCTCGGTCGTACGTTCCGCGAGATGCCGCCCGAGCTGGTGCTCGAGGCGGAGGCGCACGACTTCCCGTTGATCGCGCTTCACTCGGTGGTCCCGTTCATCCGGATCTCGGAGGCCGTGAACACCCTCATCGTCGACGACTCGGTGACGACGCTGCGGCTGGGCGAGGACGCCTCGCGCGCCCTCAACGCGAGCCTGATCGGCGGGGCCGGCGTCGCCGGGCTGCTGGCCATGGCCGGCACGCTGGTCGACGGACCGATGGTGGCCATCTCCGCCGGCGGCGCGCTGATCGCCGCCCACGGCGTCGGTGACCACCGCGACGTGTGGGCCCTCGTCGAGGCGGCCCGCATGTCGGTGCCGATCAGCCTGCACGGCGAGACCTGGGGCACGCTCCACGCGGGTGCCGGCGCCGGCCCGGGCCTCTCGGACCCGCAGCTCAGGGTCGTCCTCGAGCGAGCCTCCGTGGCAGTCTCGCTGGCCGTCCTCGGCGGGGCCCGACCGGCCAGCCACCGAGAGAGCCAGGCCGACACGCTGCTCGCCGACCTCCTGCAGGGCACCGCCGTGGAGGGGCAGGCCTCGCTGCGCGCCGGCCTGGTGGGCTTCCATCCGGGACCTGACCACCGCCTCGTCGGGGTGGCCGCCGAGTCGCCCGACCCGAGGGCCGGTATCGCCGTGCTCGAGCGGTGCGCGGCACTCCTCGGCGGCCCCGGGCTGATCGGGCATGCGCAGGGGCACAGCGTCGGCCTCGTCTCCGTACCCGGCCAGAAGGTCGACGCCGTCGACTCGGTTCGCGCCGCTGCCGACGAGGCCCGGGTCGGCTCCGGGGCGCCCGAGGTGCGCATCGGCGTGGGCCACGCCGTGGGTGCGTCGCACGGCCTGGTGCGGTCCGCCGCATCGCTCTGGGACGCCCTCCTGGTGCTGCGCCTCATCCCGCGTACGGTGCCCGGCGGCCGCGTACCGCCGGTGATGACGTCCCGCACCTACAGCCTCGACCTGGAGCTGCTGCGCCGGCGCGACACGGCTGGCCTCGACGAGCTGGCCGCGCGGACGATCGGGCCGGTGATCGCCTGGGACCGGAGCCACGGCAGCCAGCTGGTACACACGCTGGAGGTCTTCCTGCGCAACGGCTGCAGCCCCACCCGTACGGCCGCGGCGCTCCACCTGGGACGGCAGTCGCTCTACCAGCGCATCGAACGGATCGAGGTGCTGCTCGGGCACCCGGTCAGCGGGCCGGACCTCCTGCCGGCGCTGCTGGTCGCGGCTTGCGCGCAGCGCCTCTCCCGCCTCTCCTGACGCCCTCGCTGGTTTCCGCGTCGGGCGGGGGTTATCGCAGGTCGATGGTCTTCGAGGCCGGCTTGATCACACGCACGAGCAGGTAGTAGAGGACGGCCGAGATCACGAAGCCCACCTCGAAGGTCAGGTCGCCGAGCCCGTTGTGGTTGCGGTAGATGAAGCCGTAGAACTCGGTCTGGTCCGAGAACAGCAGGATCGAGACGACGATCCCCACGACCATGGCGATCGGCCCGGCCCAGTTGGTGAACGTGCGGTCCTGCAGCAGCGGTCCGACCGGGCCGTTGCCGCGCAGCCAGCGGTCGACGAGCACGACGCCCAACCACGGGGCGATCCAGTACGCCATGACGAGCAAGAAGTTCTCGTACTTCGTCCCCGCGTCGTTCAGCGCGGTGAACGCGACGATCAGGCCGATGACGCCGAACACGAGCGCCGTCGCAGCCCGGCGCTGCGAGAACGGCAGGTGGATCCCCATGGCGATGGACGACATGGCGCCGGAGTAGATGTTGAGGACGTTGGCCGAGACCGCGCCCACGGCGATGCCGATCAGCGTGAGCTTCGCGATCAGGCTCGGCATCGCCGCGGTGAAGACATCAGTCGGCGATCCGGTCGCGGCCGCAGCCCCGGTGATCGTCATCGACGCCGCGCCGACGATCTCCAGGATTGCGCAGGACAAGAAGATGCCGAGGAATGCGTACAGGGCGACCTTGGCCTTGGGCACGTCGGGCTTGAGGTAGCGCGTGTAGTCCGAGGCGTACGGGTTCCAGCCGGCCGCGTACCCGAAGGCGGCGCCGAACGTCACGAGGAAGCCGGCGATGCCGCCGCCACCTCCGGCCGCAGACGGGTGCGAGTGCCCGAGCACCGAGATCGTCGCGAGGACGAAGACCACCGCGAGGAACGGGAACGCCCAGCGCTCGAAGACGTGCACGAAGTTGTGGCCGAAGAACGCCGCCGCGACCTGCACGGCGACGATGACCACGAGGCAGAGCGGCTTGGGCAGGTGGGTCAGCGTGTTCAGGGCGAACGTGCCGCTGACGCTGTTGACCGCGAACCAGCCGATGCCGGCGCCGACCGACATCAGAGTGCTCGGCACGATGTTGCCCCAGTAGCCGAAGGCGGACCGCCCGAGCACCATCTGCGGGACACCGTCGACCGGGCCCCAGGTGGAGAGGATGCCCTGGGTGAGCGCGCCGAGGGCGCTGCCGGCGGCCAGCGCGAAGAACGCCTGCCAGAAGCTCAGGCCGAAGTACAGGACGGCGATGACGCCGACGAAGATCGTCGCGAACTCGAGGTTCGGCGAGGCCCACGTCCACAGCAGCTGGCTCGGCCGGCCGTGCCGCTCCGCGGGAGGGATCGGCTCGATGTCTAGCTCCTCGACGGCGACGACCCGGTCTCCGTAGACCGGCTCCTCGAGGATCGCGGCCGACGAGTGGGCAGACGAATGGGCAGACGAATGGGCAAGGTCCGAGGAGTCAGCAGTCATGCGCGTACTGTCCCGGTCCGCGACCCTCCGGGCAACGTGCGGACGGTCCGTACCTCGGGGCGCGGCGCCGAACGAAACGTCCACCCGGTCCGTTGCCGACGGAGCCGGGTACGGCGCGGAAACGTGACGGCTACAGTCGGGTCATGTCCCGACGCGCGCTGCGCGAGGCCCGGCTGCTGCGCGGGCTGGTCGTCGCGGCCTCGGGCACCGCCCTGGCGGTCGGCGGCCACCTAGCCGCCGGCGGCGCGCTCCCCCGCTCACCCGCCGTGCTCCTGCTCGCACTCCTCGCCGCCGCCGCGTGCATCCTGCTGTCCGACCGGGAGTGGTCCTACGGGCGGCTGCTCGTCGCGCTGGGCTCCGTCGAGCTGCTCGTCCACCTCGCGCTGAGCCTCGACCACGGCGTCATGGCCCAGGCCGCTCCGGCTCCTGGCGCTGCCGGCGGCAACGGCTGGCTGATGCTCGGCGCGCACGCGACGGCGGCCGGCTCGACCGCGTGGCTGCTGCGCAACGGCGAGGCCACCTACTGGCGGGTGGTCGAGCACCTGGGCCGCCGACCGCTCCCACGCCCCGTGCCGTCGCGCGTCGTCGCGCCCCTGCGGGTACCGGTACCCGCAGGGGCGGACACGCTCGAGAACCTGCTGCGCCTGTCCGCCGCCGTGTCCCGCAGGGGGCCGCCGACGTCGGTTGCCTGAACCGCATACCCACCGACGTCGAAAGGTCTCCCCTCGCATGCCTGCGCATGCCCTCACCTCGTGGCCGCGCGCCCGCCGGCTGGTCGCGTTGCCCGTGGCGGGTCTCCTCGGGCTCGCCGCGCTGGTCTGGCTCGCCGCTCCCGCCTCGGCGCACAGCCAGCTGGTCAGCATGGACCCCGCCGACGGCTCGACGGTGACCGTCGCCCCCACTCAGGTCGTGCTCACCTTCGACGAGAACATCCAGCACATCGGTGACGCGGTGGTGGTCATCGGCCCTGGCGGCACGCGGGTCGACGACGGGCCGGTGGTGGTCTCCGGGACGACGGCGACCGAACGGCTCCACCCGCTTGCCACCCCGGGCCGCTACACGGTCTCCTACCGCGTCGTCTCGGACGACGGCCACCCGGTCACCCGCACCCTCCACTTCGTCCTCGCGGGCGTTTCGGCGTCGCCGACCTTGGCCGGCACGTCGGCCGGCCAGGCACCGCGCGCGTCCACCGCCTCCTCCGGCGGGCTCTCAGTACCGGCCGTCGTCCTGCTCGTCGCGACGGTCGTCGCCGCGGGGGTGGCGGTCGTGCGGCTGCGGTCGAGACGACGTCGCGCATGACGCCCACTCGAGACCGCGGGACCGCGGC